>JBKJTD010000275.1:0-9878 GCA_046590915.1 Vicinamibacterales bacterium | reverse complement strand
TCCCTGAAGTACGTCGGCTTCGAGGACCGCTTTTGCGGATCGCAGCAGGACATTCGCGCGCGACTGGCCGACTATGTGCCGGTGTTTGCCGGCGCCACGCGTGTGCTCGACATCGGCTGCGGCCGCGGAGAACTGCTCGATCTGCTGCGCGAAGCGGGCATCGTTGCGCACGGCATCGACGTCAACGCGTCGATGGTCGAAGTGTGCCGCGAGCGCGGCCTGTCAGCCGATGTGGCCGGCGCTGCGGAATATCTCGAGCAACTGCCCGACGCGTCGCTCGACGGCATCATCAGCATTCAGGTGGTCGAACATCTGGAACCGTCATATCTGTCGCGCATGCTCGACCTCGCGTTCTTCAAGCTCAAGCCCGGCGCGCCGCTGATTCTGGAAACTCTCAACCCGGCGTGCTGGGTCGCGTTTTTCGAAAGCTACATTCGCGACGTCACCCACCGGTGGCCGCTGCACCCTGACACGCTCCATTACCTCGTGCAGGCGAGCGGCTTCTCGCAGGTCTCGGTGCAGTTTCGTGCGCAAGTGGCTGATGCCGATCGATTGGAGCACGTGCCATTGCTTCCGCCACGCGAAGGCAAGGAGCACAATCCGATTCTGGTTGACCTGGTCGACATCGTGAACTCGCATGCCGACAAACTGAATTCGCGGTTGTTCACCTACATGGACTACGCGATTGTGGCGCGCAAATAACCGATGAGCATCACACGGGTGGGATGGGTCGTGGCCGCAGTCCTGTGCGCACTGCCCCTCGCTTCCGTGCTGCATCCGGCGTTCTCGGTGTCGCTCCAAGCAGTGGTGCTCGCCGTTGCGCTCATTGCGAGTCTGCGGCCTCTCTGGGGCATCGGCCTGCTTGTCGTGCTCGGACCACTGGCCGCGGCGGTGACGAACTGGCTCGGCAGCCCTCCGATCAGCGGCAACGAGATGTTGCAGATGCTGGTCCTGGCTGTGTTGTGCGGGTCGAGCCTCCGTCAGGCCACGCGTCCGCCAGAGCGATCACCGGGTCTGCCCGTCGCGTGGGTGCTGGCGGCGGTCTTCGCCACATCGGCCATCGTCGTGACATCGGTGCATCCGGAGGTATTTGCGTCCAGCGATGGAGGCGCACACTGGCTCTGGGTTCACGTCACGGAGTGGTATTTCACCGACGCGCGGTCGGTGCCGGCGCTCCATCACGGATCCGTCTGGCTGGCCGGCCTTGGCGTGGCTGCACTTGCGGCGCGCGAGATCCGGCGGCAGCCGGTGTGGGGTCCGCGGCTTGCGCACCTGGCGCTGGCGGGGCTTGCCGTCGAAGCCGGCTTCTCATGGCAGCGACTCAGTGCTATCGCTCAGCGCTCCCCGGAACCAATCATGGCCTTTATCGACTACGCGCTCGGTACCCGAATCAGCCCGCATTATCCGGACATCAACGCCGTGGGGTCTCTGTTTGCGTTGGCGACAACGGGGTGGCTCGCATGGGTGCTGGCTCCCGCGATTACACGAGGCTGGCGTGCGGTCGGCATCGTCGGGGCCGTCCTGTGCGGCGGTGCGCTGTGGTTGACCCAGTCTCGGGCCGCCTTCATGGCGACCGCCATCGTTGCTGCGGTGGCGTGGGTTCGCCTGCAGCGGCCGACGCGGCGCACACTCTCAGTGTTGGCGATGGCGGTGCTGGTGATTGCCGCCCTCGCGACGCTCGCCACCACGGCCAACGTCATCCGCGTCTCACGCGCGTCGGCCGGGGATGCCGCGCGAGTGCGAATCGGTCTGGCCACGACAGGCCTGCGCATGGCCGCCGACTCCCCGCTCTTCGGTGTCGGCGTCGGGGAGTTTCGCACGCGCGCACCGAAGTACACCTCGTCTGAAGTGGTCGCGCTGTTTCCCGTGAGCGGCGCCGGAGAAAATGCACACAACCAATGGATTCAGGTGCTGGGTGAAACCGGCGTGACCGGGTTGCTCGCCTTCTGCGCGTTCTGGTGCGGCGTCCTGCTGCCCATCGCGCGACAGCCCGCGTCCGCTGTGCCACTCCCAGCGGTGGCGCTGGCGGCTGGCCTGTCAGCGCTCCTGCTGAGCGCGTTGCTTGGACATCCTTTTCTCACGCCGGTTGTCACGCTTTTGACGCTGCTCGTGGCAGGCATCCTGTACGGGCTGTCGCCGGTGACAGCCGGCGCAGGACGCACCGGTCGCTGGATCGCGGCGGCCTGCATTGCAGCGCTGGTCATCAGTCTCCCGATTCGCATCGTCGCCGCACGGCGCGCCGTCGATCTCGACAACGTGGTCGTCGGCGCGACGCCCATTGTCGGTGAACAGGAAGGGGTGCGGTTCCGGCGCGCTGACCCACGCGCGGTGCTGTTTGTACGCACGAATGCGACCGTGGTGGAGATTCCGCTGCGCGCCGAAAGCGGCGTGGGCTGTCACGTCACAGTCTCCGTCGATGGAAACCCGGCCGACGAGGTGATGGTCACCACGGATCGCTGGCAACGCGCGCGCTTTCATTTCCGCGAACCCGAGACCCGCTGGAACAGCCGGCGCGTCGATGTACGGACGTCGAGCGACTCGTGTCAGTTACTCATCGGCCGCGTCGTCGTGATCGACTGACTCTGCCGCACGAAATGCGAACTGTTTTTCGCGGCGTTTGACGCCGACCCAGTCAGCCTCCATGTTGCGCCACAAGTCCTGATTGGTAACGGTGCGTGTGGACTGCACACGTGTCCGCCCGCGCATCACGCGCGCCAGGCCCGCGACCGCCGCGATCTTGCCACGCAGCCATGGGGCGAGCCGCCCGTGGCGTGCGTAGGCGGCACCGCCAACCAGGTTGTACACGATGTGTGGCACCACACTGCGCCACAACAAACCGCGCGGCGTGTTCTTGAGCCACGTCCATTCCAGATTCCGCTGGCCGCAAAACACGGCCAGGTCACTCACCCGGCCCATCGACGCGCTGCCGGCATGACGCACGACCGCATCGGCCGCATACCAGACAGACGCGCCAACAAGTCGTGCGCGATACGACAGGTCCACATCCTCGTAGACCATGAAAAACGATTCATCAAATCCCTTGAGTCGCTCAAACAGTGGACGTCGAATCAGGAACGCCGCACCACACGCGCCAAATACGTGTCGCGACTGCGCATACGACGCCGAGGGTTGCCCGTGCCCATGTTTGAATCCGCCACCGCACCGAAGATAACCATCGCCGGCCGAGTCGACCACGTCGGGCCGGTCGAGATATACAATCCGTGAGGTCACAAGCCCCCGGGTCGAATCTGCGTCGGCGGCGGCGACCAGCGCCTCGAGCCATTCGGCCTCGACCTCGGTGTCGTTGTTGAGAAACACCAGCGCGTCAGTGCGCGCATCATCGGCACCTCGATTGTTGCCGGCGGCAAATCCCACGTTCGACGGCAGCGCCAAGACCTGAACCGCCGGCCACTTTGCGCGCAGAGGGGCCAGGCTGTCATCAGTCGATGCGTTGTCGACGACGACGATCTCGTCCGGTGGACGTGTCTGCCTGGCCAGCGCAGTCAGACACCCGTCAAGCCACCGCCCGCCGTTCCAGTTGAGGACGATGACCCGGACGGTCACGGTGTGCCACCTGTTGGAACCACAAACGTCACGACGTTGGACGTGGCGATGGCACCAGATGCGGAGACGACCGTGAGTGTGGCCGTATGCGTCCCGGGCGACAACACTCCCGCGCGTGCTGACAGATGGACCCCGGCAGCACTGTCGGGCGCACAGCCGTCGGCAAACACCGCCTGCACGTCCGGTCTCGGCAGGTCAGAGGTTACCTGGGACTCCACCTGTGTGCCGTCGATCAGCAGCGTCCATGCAGTCAGCCCCTCGCCGCAGGCAAAGGCCCAGCCGAACGCCTGCACCACATCGCCTGCTGCGACATTCACGCGATCGAGTGTGGCATGAACCGCCGATGTGACGGTCAGTGCATCGGTGCAGGTCCACGTGCCCGATTTGTCAGTGCCAAGCCAGCGGTACGGCGCGCCACCACCAGTCTGCGCGAACCCCAGCCAAGGGCGATCATCAGAGACGCTCCGTCCCATGCCGCGCACCTCGCGCATCACCGCCTGATGCACCTGCGCTGGTGTAGGAGCCGGCTCCCGCACCCACGGCGCGGGCATGGTCATACCAACCACCACACCATCAACATCGATGACGACGCCGTCCGTAAGCGAGGCATGCCACTGGCCATCGAGGGTCAGGCCGCCGTCTCGGCTCTGGCGCACCAGGCGCCCGTCACCCTCACAGGTCGCTGTAGGCAGTTCTGTGACGCGCGTGTGAAGCACCGGATCGTCGACCGACACACCGCGTATCGCCATGGCATCAATGGTGCGACCGATGACGACTGGCAGCGGGTGAAGACCCGTCACCCACACAGGATCGAGCACGCCACTGCGAAGCGCGAGATAACTCGCGTTGAGATTGTCGGCCTTGGCCCGCCACAACAGCCCCATATACACATTGGGCACGACCATGGCGGCGCTCAGCGCCAGCGCGCCCCACATGACGATGGCTCTGGAGCGGGCTGCCCCCGCACCTTCGCGCCGGGCCCAGCGGCTCACGTGAAACATGATGAGTGCGGCCCACAGACAGAGGACAAACGTCGCATAACGCGACTGCGCCGCTTGCAGGACTCCAAATTGTGCGCGGCCCGGTGTAACCATGACCGTGCACGCGAGTCCGAACACGATCTGCGCAAGCGCAAACAATTCGATCCGCGCGAGATCGGTTCGCCTCCGCAGTGCACTCACCACCGCCACCATCGCCAGCAGGAACACCACCGCGCCGAGCACGACGGCCGCTCCGGGGTGCACGTACGGCAGGCCCGAGCTCAATACGGCAAACGCATACAGCACCAGCGACGTTGGCGAGGGCTCGACGACGCCGGAGCCGTCGGTCGGCACACCGAGGCCGACCCAGCCCACGTAGGCGATGGCCAGGGCCGCGCACACGGCGCTCCATCCCACGACCTCTCGGGTGCGCCCTCGACGCAGCCATGTCAGCAGTCCAAGTATGGCGGGAACCACCACACCGGATGTGGTGCTTGCCGCAGCTCCGGCCGCGCACACGACACTGCACCACCACCAGAATCGCTGCCGCTCCGCACCTGACGCGCGCGCCTCGTCAGCATTCAGCCAGGCGACGATGGCGAGTGTGGCCCAGAACTGGACCAAGGTGAACAAGGCCGCCGCGGCAAATATGAGCGACTGCAGTTGCTGGGTGAACGACAGGCAGACCATTACCAGACCACCGACGGTCCAGCGCCATTCGGGCTGCGCGGGCCAGCGCCGACTGACCTCACGCCAGAAGAGCCAGATGATCGCCAACTGGCACGCCAACGACACGTATTGGATGAGCTGACCGGTCAATCCGCCCACCGCCAACTGTGCGGACATGAGCAGCCGCGCCAGGGGAATGACGTGTTCGTTGTGCGGTTGCAGCAGGCCGGCCAGACCGTCCTGGCCAGTGAGCACGGCGAGGATCCAATCCCAGTCGTCCCCGTACGGCACGTCGAATCGTGCCCAGAGACTGAACCCGATAAAAATGGCGAGGTATCCGATTCCGATCGCCAGCTGCGCGCGCGGCAGGAGGCTTGGCGTTGTCACGGACGAAATGTTACGCGGAAGGTTTGGCGCCGGTCTACACTGGCTGAGCCCTCTGGCGTGGTGCCCCGCTGCTGCCGATACGTCGAGCGCCTCTCTTTTTATGTGGTTGCCTGCCCTGTGGTTCCTCCTGACCGGCTTTGCCGTTGCCGCGGTGCTTGTGCCGCTGGCGCGCCGCGTCTCGAATCATGTCGGCATGGTCGCCCACCCGACAGCGGACCGGTGGCACCAGCGCAGTGTCGGCAAATTGGGCGGAGTGGCCATGGCTGTCGCGCTGGCGATCGTCTGGCCGGCGACCGGCGTCTGGACCAGCTTCGGGCCCCTCATCGTCACCACGGCCCTGATGTGCGCGCTGGGCCTGTGGGACGACCTCCGACCCGTTCGCCCCACCACCAAGCTTGTGGGGCAGGTGATGGTCGTGGCGCTGCTGCTGTACCTCGCGCCGCCCATCGGCATCACCGGCAATCTCGTGCTCGATCAGGGCATCGCGTTCTTCTGGGTGCTCGGCCTGACCAACGCCTTCAACCTGCTCGACAACATCGATGGCCTCGCCGCGGGCATTGCCGCGATCGCGTCGAGCTTCCTGACGCTGGCGTTGCTCTCAGCCGGGGTTGACGACGTGACACCGCTGGCGTTGGCGCTTGCCGGATTTGTGGGTGTCACGTGTGGCTTTCTCGTTTACAACTTTCAGCCCGCCTCGATCTTCATGGGCGATTCGGGCAGTCACCTGATTGGATTTTTTGTCTCCGCCAGTGTGTTGCAGGCCGTCCCCCACTTGCCCACCAGCGCGCTGGTGCCGGCGGTCGCGGGCCCCGTCGTGACGTTGCTGATTCCAATTTTTGACACCGCGTTTGTCACCGTCACCCGCGGCCTTGCCGGTCGCAGTGTCTTGAGCGGTGGCCGCGATCACACCTCCCATCGATTGGTGGCGCTCGGCATCTCTGAACGCCGCGCCGTGCTGGCGCTGTACGGGCTGGCGATTCTGGGCGGACTTGTCGGCGCGAGTGTGCATCTCGACCAATCCCGATACACGTGGGGCTTGGTCGTCTTGTACGGCGCCGCGCTCACCGGGCTGGGACTGTTTCTCGGACACTCCGACGCGACACATCCCGATACCGAAGTGACCGGCTCCCGGTTGTTGCCGACCGAACTGACGAACCGGTATCGCGTCTACGAAGTCGGCCTTGATGCACTGCTCATCGGCACGGCGTACTACCTCGCCTTTGGCATTCGGTTCGAAGGGGACGAGTTCAGGCACTTCCTGCCGTACTTCGCACAGTCGCTTCCCCTCGTGCTTGGCCTGCAGATTGCCGGGCTGGCGATGGCCGGCAAATACCGGCAGGTGTGGCGCGCCTTTGGCGCCCCTGAAGCGACGTCGCTGCTCAAGGGGATTGCGATCGGCGTCACCGCCACGGTGTTGTCGGTCCTCTACCTCTACCGGTTTCAGGGATTCTCCCGCGCGGTGTTTCTGATCGATGCCGCGCTGCTGACGGCACTGCTGCTTGGCACACGCGCGGCGCTGGCACATTCGATGACTACCTCCGTCGTCAGCGCGCGCACGGCCGGCTGGCGCTCATCATCGGCGCCGGACGCGGCGGCGCGTTGGCTGTGCGAGAGTTGCTGCAGAACCCCGACCTTGGACTGGTCCCCTGCGGATTTCTCGATGATGACGAAGCAAAGCTGAAGCGGCGGGTCGATGGATACCGTGTGATGGGACGGTTGTCGGATCTTCCGGTGAGACTTGACCAGATGCCCGGGCAGATCGCCACGGTCGTGATCGCGATTCGCGATCTGCCGACGCGTGATCTTGAGGCGATCTGGACGGCCTGCGATGCGCGGAAAATTCCGGTGCAGCGCATGCGCTTCTCGCTGGAAGACACCGACTGGCGCGACCGATCGACGAGTGTCGTCAGGTTTCCTGAGCGCTGAGTGCGGCCGAGCGAAACACGTCGGCGGTCTGTCGGGCAGTTGATTCCCAGGTGAACCCGCCGGCACGGCAAATACCGGCGTCAGTCAGACGATGCGCCGTCTCCGGATGTGTAAGCACCCGTTCGAGCGCACGGGTCCATGCCAGGGCATCCTCAGGATCACACAGCAGCGCCGCGTCACCCACAACCTCCGGGATGGATGAGGCGGCGCTCGCAATCACGGGAGTGCCGCACGCCATGGCTTCCAGGAGCGGCAGTCCGAATCCTTCGTACCTTGAAGGGTAAGCCATCACAGCCGCTCGCCTGTACCAATCGGCCAGCGCTGCGTCGCTGATGCCGGTGACGTGGGTGACCACGTCTGGAGCCTCGGCGCGCCGCGCGGCGGACTCAATGTGCGTCCACTCGCCGGCATCACGGCCGACGAGGACAAGGCGGAGTGTCGCAAGGCGGGGATCACGTCGCCGGAGCGCAGCGACGACCGTCGTCAACATCGTGAGGTTGCGGCGTGGATGAAGATCGCCGACGTGTAACACCACGCGCTCGCGGGGCACAGCCGCATCCGGCGTGAATGTCGCAGAGACGCCCAGGGGTACGACGACGATGTGCGCGTCCGAAATTCCGTAAGCGGCCACGATTTCTGCGCGCGAGAACGCCGAATCAGTCAGCACCCGTGTGGCGCGTCGCGCACTGCGGCGGTAAAACGCGCGACGCACCACATCCGACTGATGGGGGTACCATTCGGGCCGGCGCGCGTACGACACGTCGTGGAGTGTCAGGACGACCGGCGTGTCACCCCACTGGGGCGCGGTATACGCCGGCGCATGGCAGATGTCAGCGCCAGTCCGCTCCAGCGCGCGAGGCAGCGTCCACGCCGACCAGCCGAGGTTGGTCGGCGGCCCGAATCCCGTCGGCACGTGGGCGAGGTTGAGCGCGGCGGCCCGCTGCTTATCGCCGCCCACCACGACCCCCTCGATGTCAGGCGCGACGCGCGCCATGGCCGTCCAGAGTTCGGACACGTACCGGCGCACGCCCCCTGCTGGCGAGGCGAGCGCCCTGCCGTCAATCGCGACCTTCACATGACTATTGTGGCAGGGTGCTGGTCCGCGACACGAATCGCACGTTCACAGGCAGCACCTCGCGGCGTCCGGTCTTGAGCGTGCGGACAAAGACCAATTCGTAGTCACCGAGATACCCCGGCACCGTCTGCCACGTGAACCGGCCGGCCGCGCCATTGAGGAACGACCCCGTCGGCAGCGGCATGAGTCTGCCGTGTTGGACCACATAGCCGTCCCACGCCTCGCCCGAGAGCGTCCGGGGCAAGGCCAGTTCGAGACGTTCAAACTCCCTCGCGATGATGCGGGCCACACCGGCCTCAAGGGGTGCAGGCACCAGCTCGGTGGCAAGATCGACACCCACCCTGGCCGGCACCACAGGCGCGAGGCGCTCCAGCGGGTCCAGTGACGCCGACGCCAGACCGAGATCGGGACCGACAGGATTGATTCGAACCAACATTGCCGGATCGACCGCGAACACATCGGAGACCCCGTTGACCACCACAAAATTTCGGCTGCCGATGCCTTCGGTCCGGCCGGCGCTGTCGGTCACACTCCACGCGATGGAATGCAGGCCGTTGGCATACGCGGTCGTGTTGAGCACGTAGGCGCCGATGGCCCCACGGCCCGCATCGAGGTTGCGAAACTTCGTGGGATTCGACAGGCGCGTTGTGCCGGCGGCCTGCGGTGTCGGATTGCCGAAGATATTCGCCACATCGTCGGCACAGAACTGCCCAGCCGGCGTCGGGTTCGTTCCGACGCGACACTGGTTGTAGGCCACAAGCGCGAGGGGGGCGCCATCGACAAACACGGTCATCGAGGAACCGTTGGTCGGAATCACGATGTCGCCGGCCTCACCTGCGGTGGTGTTGGCGTCTGGTGTCAGCGCCCACCCGAAGTTGGCAAACGACCCTGACGTCGACCCGCCCTGACTGGGTGTGTCAATGGCACCGAAGGGTTTGGCGATGGTGTCATTGGCCATCGTGATCGGTGTCGGGGAGTGATCGCTTTGATTGCGGCCCAGAATGGTCTGCTTGCCTTCGATGTCGGTGGCGATCACATAGAGCTGGATACTGCCCTGCCCGCCGAATCCGGCGTTGTTGGGAATGTGCGGGAGCATGTTGGTGAGCATCAGGTAGCCCCAGCCTGCCTGGTTGGATTGCGGGCGTGTAGCGAAGGCCGCCTCGACGTCCGGGCGTGCTCCCGGCACAAATGCGGCGGTGCCGATTTCGACGGTGTTGACGCCAAGTCGCACTTCGCAGCTCGCGGGATTGTCCAGGCCTACAAGGCAGTTGCGGTAG
>JBKJTD010000329.1:0-3805 GCA_046590915.1 Vicinamibacterales bacterium | reverse complement strand
GCCCAGGGTGAAGGTGGCCAGCAGTGCCAGCAGCAGCGGCAGCGCCAGCAGGGACCACCCCGGCGACAGGCGATAGAACAAAAACATAAAGGGCAGTAGTACGACCAGCGCGAGCACGTATTGAATCAAGTTAAAGCTGACGGTGGCCACCGGCAGGATGAGGCGCGGAAAATACACGCTGCGGACGAGCGATCCCGAGTCCACGATGGATCCGGTGGCCATCCCCGCCGACGCCGAAAAAAACGTCCACGCCAGGATGCCGATCAGCAGCAAAAAAATGAATCCTTCGGCGCGCACAGGAAAGATGTAAGTGAACGCCACGGTGTAGGTGCCGGTCATCACAATCGGGTTGGCGAGCGACCAGAAAAATCCGACGAGGGACCCGCGATACTTCAGCTTCAAGTCGCGCGCGACCAGCAACTGGAGCAGGGTGCGATGCTGGCCGATGGCCAGCCAGGCACCTGGCGACGTGCCGGGGGCGATCAGGGCATCCTCGTCGGCGTCCCCGGCGAGCGTGGCCCCACGCCGCCACAGCCACCAGCCACTTCTCCAGCCCACGGCCAGCACCATCGTCAGCCACACTTCGCCCACGACAAAGCCGCGTGGCATAGCGATGCCACTCGCGTGGGCGGCCAACCAGCCGAGCGCGCCGCCGGCGAGAATGGCGAGGCAGAGGGCGAGAGCCCGTCCCCGAAACCGCGTCACGGCTGCGGTCAGCGTGAGCAGCACCAACTGCGGCAGCGCAATCCAGATCACACTGGCCGTCCACAGTGCGCCAAAGGTGCTCACTGAGGCCTCCGGCATTCTCACGCCCCACGCGAGTGCAGACGAAATCGTCAACGCTGCCGTATCAGCGAGCAGGGCAAGTGCGACGGGTGGATGATGAGGGGCGTCGACGGGACGCATGAGGTGGCCTTAGTGTACTTCATGATCCACACCCACTCGCCTGATCCTCTATAATCGGGACAGCCATGAAAAAATCCATTGCTGCTTTGGTTCTGCTCGCGACGTGTCCTCTGGTGGCGAGTGCACAGACGATTACGTCTCAGCAGACCGATGTCACCGTGCGCCCCTGGAAGGAGTACGCCACCCACGTCCTTCGGGATGGATGGGACATGTCCACGCGCACCGACATCGGGTTCTTCACGTGGGGGATCGATCAGCCCGCGTCCAACATGACCGGCAAGCGCATGACGACCGACACGTGGGGAAACCTGGTGTTCCAGGGGACACCGAGCAACGCGGACCCATCATTTTTTGTGCTGGACCCGTTGTTCACCTCCGGTGCGCAACTCGGCAAGGTCGGCGCGAACTTCCCCATCAACACCAGCGAGTACACCCATCTGTACGTCAAGATGCGCGTGGGCAATGAGATAAAGCCAGCGGGGTTTGGCGCCATCGGCGGTCCGCCGCTCATGCAGGTGTTCTGGAGTCGTAATTCGATTTTCTCGAATTTTTCAGATCCCCTGAACGGCCGGACCAACGGCGGTCTTTTCACCACGGTGAACGGGGCCGATGCGCAGGTGGGTATTCCATTCACCTCGATCGTCAGCTGCAACGGCGCCACAGCCGGCTGCGGCGCGATGGAAGGCGGCCGCTACGTGATTCACGCGATTCCGCTGAAGGACATGGCGGCGCTTGCGGCGTTGGGGACGGGTGTGACGCGGTGGAAAAACGTTAATGACCCTTCCGACGCGAGCAGTGTTAACTGGGGCGCGAGCACCTCAATCACCGCCGACTCGTTGCGGTTTGACCCGGTCCAGATTTCCGGGACCGCGAGCGGGGCCATCGACATCGACTGGATGCGGCTGGTGGCCAACCCCGGCGGAACCGCGCAGACGATGACGTGGGCGGGAGGCGGTACCTACGACATCGTGATTTCGGATGCTGCTGATTGCGGGGCGGGAGGCACCACTCCCGGCAACTTCGCGGTTATTGCCTATGGGCAGAGCTCGGGATTCCAGTTCTTCCCGGAAGCATGGCCCGCCGGCGCGTACTACATGGGACTTCGCGACAAGTTGACCGCCAATGGCGCCGACACGCCTGCGAACCGTCAGGTTCGCGCGTGTTCCCCGGGACGGCTCATTGTGCGCGACTATCCCGAGCTCACGTTTGCCTCACCAAGTCCATTGGGCTCGGCTGATGACTTCGCGACCGTGCACCTGAACAATCCGTGGAATTTTGACAACGCCGCAGACATCGACTTCAGCCGCCTCATTACTTCGAGCAGTTACACCACAATTGCGGCCGAGCGGCCCGACGCCACGACGTTGGGCACTGTCAATGTCTTCAAGGGGGTGTCGGCCCCGGGGACACCAGAGACCGGCGGGGTGGGGGACGCGCACAGCTACCTGATTCGGTCCGACATCCGAGGGCTGCACAAACGCATCGACGCCACGCGGTACCGCCTGTTCACCACAGACATCGGCATCAATCGTGAACGCGACATCAATCTGGGCTCGCATCTCCGCCTGGTCTGGCACATTGCGGGCGAGACCTGGAACACTCCGGCCACCGCCAGCAGCCCCAGTGTGGTCGCCGATGCCGAAAACGTGAGCAACGATCTTGTGGTCCGCCACATGAAGGTGGGGGCGGTGAATCAGGATGCGACATCCACGCGCTACACGCTGGACCGTATCCAGGCCGATATGGCGGACCGGCTGAAGTTCCCGCTTGAGACCGATGCCGGGGTTGACACGAGTCCCTCGCGCACGGGATGGAAGAACCTGGCGGTCCAGTGTGCCGCCGCCCCTGCGGGTTGTTCGACCGCGCGCGTTCAGCCGTTTGATCGCGTGGGCATCGACAGCTTTCGCATTGACTATGCGGAGTTTGCCGAGCCCACGGAGTTCTACGTGAAAGAAGTGCGCTTGGCCGCGCACGAGCGCACCAGCAACAGTTTCGCGATCACCTGGTCACATGTCATGCCGCCGGTGGTCGCGTCGGGCGATCTCGCCGCCAACTGGAAGGTCGCCCTGTACGCCGTTCGTCCGCGTCCTGAGTCGACGCCCGGGGCCAATGACGGATCGCCGATGACGCCATCGACGACCAACTGCGCCGCCGGGGCCCCCAATGCTTTTCCGATCACCACGGCCGGCGGAGCCACGGCCCATCCGTCTCTTGCCATCGGGGCCTTTGCGTGGGATACGGCCGCCACTTCCGGTCTGACATCAGGTGGCCTGTATTTCATCTGCGCAGGTTTGATCGAACCCGGCGGCTCGACACCGACGGTCTTCAACTTCTCGCAATGGCCGGTGGTCTACGAGCCTTCTGCCGACTCGAGGCTTGCACCGCGTCTGTTCCTCGATCGGACGCAGCTGCGGATGTCGGCGCAGCATACGGGCGCCAACAATCCGCCGAACCTGTCGAGCAAAACGCCGCCACAGGTGGTCAACGTGACGCAGGTCGGCGGCAACTCGGCGGTCGGATGGGCGGTGGACGTCTGTCAGAACTACGATCCCAACAGTCCCCCCACCTGCACCAACAGCTTGGACTACATCCAGTTGTCGAGGACCACCGGGTCGGGCACCGGCTCGTTCACCGTGGCGCTGAAGGATTCCTCTGTGCTGCCGCAGACGACCGGGTCGAGCGTGCTCGGTGTGGTGCTGCGTGTGCGCGAGACAACCGCAGGGCTCACAGCGAATTCACCGCAGTACATCCAGATCAATATCTCAATAGTGCCGCCAACCACTGCGACCACCGCGCCTATCGGCCAGGTCGATACGCCGGCACTCAATGCGACCGGGGTGCAGGGCGCGATTGGTGTCACCGGCTGGGTTGTCGATGACATCGGACTGCAGCACGTCAA
>JBKJTD010000186.1:0-2733 GCA_046590915.1 Vicinamibacterales bacterium | reverse complement strand
GCGCCCATGCGCATCCCGAATCTCACCCCGGGGTGAGATTCGGGATGCGCATGGGCGCCGTCCCGACAACCCGTCCGTCCATTGTGACCTGTGCGCCTGTTGGGCGTGTATCGATATACACAGATCCCGTAGTCGCGGTCGTGGAGGCTGCCGCAGCCGTCGGCGCCAAATCCACGGTGATGTCGCGGGCGGGCTGCTGTCTCGACAAGGTGACCCGTTGAACTTGCGTGCGATATCCGTCGCGCGACACCGTCACGTTATAAGTGCCAAACGGCAGGTCGCGCACCGTGGCGGGAGTCGTACCGCGCGATCGTCCGCTGATCAGGACGCGCGCGCCGGACGGCACCGACCGCACGAGCAATCGACCGCGGGTCACCGGTGCCGATGACACGGAAGCGACTGGCGTGGCCTGGGCCGGCGGCGCAGACGGGGAGGCAGTCCCGGTGACCGGCACCTCGGTGCCGATCGGCTGATCGGTGTCGGCGGCCGCCGTCTCAAGCGCGGCCGGTGTCACCGGCGGCACGCCGCGCAGCCAATAGCCACACCCGAACGCAACACCCATCAGCAGGGCGATGGCCCCGATGGCAGCGCCTGACAGACGCGGTGTGGCGTGCGGCGGGAGGTACGCGACGAGCGGCGGCGCGACCGGCGCCAGGCGAATCTCAGCCGCATCAATCTGAAAGGGTGTGGGTGCGACCTCGTCTTCCTCTTCTCCCTGCTCGTCTTCTTCCTCGTCAACCTCCTCAATCGCGGGCTCGGTCACACCACGCGGCGCGTCGTTGATTAGGGGCCCATGGATGAGGAGCGGCTCGATGACGTCATCGCCCTGCTGCGGGCCGACGACGCCAAACAGTGTCTGTTGTTCGGGTGCATCACCAGTTTCGAGCGCCGCGATGAACTCCGAAGGCGTCGCATACCGCCGCTGCGGATCGTCGAACAACACATCCGACAACGCTCGCCGAATCGCAACGCGCTGCTCGGGTGTGGTTCCTGTCGGCAGCGCCCCGTCCTGCTCACCGCCGCCCGACGGTCGTCGTCCGGTGAGCAGTTCGTGCGCGAGGACGCCCAACGAAAACACGTCCGCGCGAATGTCCCAGGGTTGCCCCGCGATGCGCTCTGGTGCTGTGTAAGGCCGCCGGGGCGGCAGCTTGATGCCGGCTTTTTCGAGCACAGCCACGACACCAAATCCGCCGACGCGCACCTCCATCGTGTCGGGGGCCACAAAGACATCACGCGGATGTAACGCGCCATGGCCCAGGCCGGCCTGCCACGCGGCTTCGATCGCCTCGGCGACTTGCCGCAGGATCGGCATGGCGCGATCAAGGGTGGCCGGAGCCATCCGTTTGACAGCGACGTCGAGCGTGTCCGATGTGACGTATTCGGATGCCAGGTACGCGGTCATGCCTTCCAGGCCCGCATCGACGGCCGGTATGACGCGATCGGAGTCCACAGGCGTCGCCGCGAGCCGACGCAGGGCGTCGGCGAGTGTGGCGGTCACTTCAGGAACGATGTCCAGTCGGAAGGCTTTGATGGCGATGAGACGTTCGTGTTGTGGCTCGAACGCACGAAAAACGGGTCCCAAAGCGCCACTGCCGATTTGATGCAGGACGCGAAAGGTGCCGAAGGCAGGTGGCGCGGTAAACCCGGCGGAGTCGTCGTATGGCAGCGCAAAAACTCCTGAAGTGATCAATGGACTTTAACACGCTGACTCTGGTCGCTGTAGTAAATTGACTGGCGTGCCAGCTTACCCCGACGCTCCAGCCAGCAGTCTCATCCGCGACGCCATCGACCTGAGACGATTCCCGTGGATTCGGCCGTTGGTGGCGGCCTACTCGTCAGACTTTGACAGTCTCTCGGGTCTGTTCTCCGGCAATCCCGGCGATCCTGCGGCGTGGACGCAGACCATTGCTCGCGTCCAGCAGTCACCGCGCGACCGCGCCGGGCTTGCGCGCGTGCTCGCCGCCCAACTGGAACGTCGTGGCGCGCCAGCGCACGCGCGCGCCGCAGCCACGCGACTGGCCGACAAGGACACGGTCGCGATCGTGACTGGACAACAAGCGGGGCTGTTTGGTGGTCCGCTGTACACGCTGCTCAAGGCCGTGACGGCGATTCGACTCGCGCGCAAAGTGTCGGCGCGGCACGGGATCGCGGCCATTCCGGTGTTCTGGGTTGAAGCCGAAGATCACGATTGGGAGGAAGTGCGCACGGCTCGTGTATTGGACAGTGACCTGGCCCTGCACGAGATCACTCTTGACTCACTTGACGGCGCAGGGCAACGGCCGGTGGCGGCGCTTGTGCTCGATGACGGTATTGGTGACGCGCTCGGCACCCTCGAGCAGGTGCTCCCGCCGACCGAATTCACGGCAGATCTCATCGCGAGGCTCCGCGCCCATTACCGGCCTGGTCAGCGCATGGGCACGGCGTTCGCCTCCTGGCTCGACGACCTGCTCGGCCGATATGGCCTCGTGGTGTTTGAAGCCGCGGATCCGGCGGCCAAGCCGCTGGTGTCGAGTCTCTTCACCAAGGAACTCAACGAGCCGTGTCGCACCACGCACCATGCCAAGACCACCGGCGACACCATGCGTCAGCTGGGACACGACCCGCAGGTCGAGCCGGGTGAGGATAGCGTCGCACTCTTCTACATGGGCTCAGGCGACCGGGTCTCGATCAAGCGCAGAAACGACAGCTACGCGCTCGGAGACACCGTGCGCCCGCTGGCGGACGTGCAGCGGG
>JBKJTD010000030.1:0-12343 GCA_046590915.1 Vicinamibacterales bacterium | reverse complement strand
GCGAGTTTGATCAGCGCATCAACGCCATCCGGCATCGCCATGAACGGAATGCGACTGTCGGGACGCACGAAGCACGCGTACGGCTCGCCCTTCGCAGCGGCGTGAATCATCTCCGGTGCGTAGTCAGAGGTCCCGCCTGACGGCACGGTCATCGCGGAGATGAGTCCGGGAAATCGCACCGATCGGAAGTCGACTCGCCCGCTTTGCGGATCCTTCGAAAGCTGTTTGTAGTGTTTCGCGTAATACGCGCCGAGTTGTTCGCAATACAACTTGTTGCACCCATACATCGTCGTCGGCGTCGCGAACTGGTTTTCCTTGACCTTGCCGGCCGCGGCCTTGGCGTGCAGGGACGGCAGACCAAACGCGGCAATGGATGACGGATAGAGGAACGTCACGGGTCGACCGTGCGATTCGCCTTCGCGTTGTGCAAACTCCAGCAGATTCAGCGTGCCCTCGACGTTCACCTCGTGCGCGGTCACGGGTGAGAACTCGGACCGGGTCGAGAGCAACGCCGCCAGATGGAAAATCTGATCAATCTCAAACTCGCTGAGAATCCTTTCGAGCAGGCTCTTGTCGAGAATTGAACCGGTGAACTCGCGAGCCACTTTTTTGCCGAGTGCGGGCTCCAGCGGAGCGACGTCAAGTGTGACGACCGCGCGCGCGCCGTCTCCGGCCAGTTCGTCGATGAGGCTGTGGCCAATCTCGCCCCCGGCCCCGGTGATAAGCACGACTGGTTTACGCATGTGGGAGGTCAACTCAGATACAGCCCGTGGATGACGGACAACAGAATGGACAGAATGGAGAGCACGATCAGCACGAGCGCGGCGGCCATGTGATTCACGCGCTCAGGCTGCAACGGATCCAGCAGTCGACCAGCAACATAGCCACCGACAAAGCCGCCGGCGTGCGCCCAGTTGTCGATGCTGGACATCAACAGACCGAGCACAAACATCATGACCGCATACTGCAGCGCCTGCGAGTACGTGGCGCTCGAGCCGGATCGGCGACCGTAATAGACGAGCGCGCCAAGGAAGCCGAAAATTGCGGCAGACGCGCCGACCGTCATCTGCGCGCCGCGGAAGATCGGAATCGGCATCCACCCGAGGAACGCGCCGGCAAACGAACTCGCCGCAAAGCCGACGATGGTGGCGACTACGTAGATGATGACCATGCGTCCCGGCCCGTAAAGATCGGACACCGCGGGTGCGAGCTGGCGCACCCAGTACATGTTGAAGAGGATGTGAATCAGGCTGCCGTGCAGCCATCCGGCGCTGAGCACGGTCCACCAGCGGTCGTACAGAAACACCGGCACCGCGCCGCTCGCGCCCATGACGAACTGGGCGTATCCACTCGGCGAGAGGAAGTCGAACCCCCGCATGCCGATGTCGCCGCCCGACATGAGCAGCGTCGCGACGTAGCAAATCACCGACAGGCCGATGACAAACGGGACGAACCCCAGGTCACTACCCAGTCGACGAACCGCGGTGGCGTAGCCCCATAGACCGGGATTCCGGCGCCCGCAGTTGTAACACTTGTCGTCACTGACTCCCACCAGATACCCGCAGGAGACGCAGACGACGGAACCGGATGTCTGGCGGCCGAACATTCGCACCATTATCTCTCGAAGTCCAAGGGCCTGCCCGCCGTAGCGTTGGCACAGGCGGGGCCGGGGGTACACTTCGGTCGATGCGGGTGCTGGTGACAGGCGGGACGGGGTATCTCGGGCAGGCGATTGTCCGGGCGCTGCAAGCGCGCGGACATTCGCCTGTTGTCTTCGCACGTGGGGCATCAAAAATGAGCTCGGAGGCGATTTCAGGAGAAATCGCCTCCGAGCTCATTTTCATCGCCGGCGACGTGCGTGACCGGGACGCCCTCGTCGCAGCCGCACGCGGCTGCGACGCGATGATCCACACCGCGGCCCTGGTCGCGGTGTGGCGTCGCCGCGCCACCGACTTTGACGATGTCAATGTCGGTGGCCTGAAGCACGCGCTGGAGGCCGTGCGAACGCACAGCCTCCAACGCCTCGTCTACACCTCGTCGTTTCTCGCGATCCCGCCGGCCGGCAGCGCCGCGCTGCCGGCCGGCAACGACTACCAGCGCACCAAGGCGATCGCCGAACGCGTGGGCGCGGAGGCCCACGCGTCCGGCGTCCCCATCGTCCGCCTGTACCCCGGGGTCATCTATGGTCCTGGCCTGATGTCCGACGGCAATCTTGTGGGTCGCCAGATCGCCGACCACCTCAACGGCAAACTCCCAGGACTGATCGGTGCGGATCGCATCTGGTCGTTTGCCTGGGTTGACTCAGTCGCCGCGGCACACGTCGCCGCGTTGGAACACGACGCACCCGCCCCCACCTATCAGGTCGGAGGCCCGAACGAGCCCCAGCAACGGCCGTTCGAAATCCTTCGCAACCTGCGCGGCACCAAACTACCGACCCGACTCCCCTGGTGGGCCGGCCACGTCGCCGCTCTGGTCGACCCCGCCCGGACGGCCATCCTCGGGGTACCCCGCCAAATCACCCACCAGACGGTCACAATCTTCCGCCACGACTGGCCGCTCGACTCCTCCGCCGCCGTGCGCGACCTGGGCTACACCTACCCGACCCTCGACGAGGGCATCGCTCGCCTCGTCTCCGGAGCGGTGGGGCTTTAGCCCGGCCGTGCCGCCCCTGCCGGGCTTTAGCCCGGCGGCTCCAACGAGCACCTCCACTTCCGACCTAACCGATGCCCCAGAGAACCGTCGAACTCAAGCAGATGACGTTGGACGACGCGGCCGCGGTAGCGGAGGCCAGGGGCGGAAATCAGGAGGCGTTCAAGGTGCTGGTCGATCGGCACTCCCGCAGCCTGTATCGCCTGGCCTACCGAATGACCGGCAAAGCCGAAGACGCCGAAGACGTCGTCCAGGAGACCTTCATCCGCGCCTTCCGGCAGTTGAGCCGGTTTGAAGCCCGGTCCAATGTCTCCACCTGGCTCTATCGCATCGCGTTCAACTGCGCGGTGGACTTCCTCCGCTCCCGCCCCCGACGGGAAACGGCCACGGAAGTGGACGCGCTCGAACGACTGGCCCCTGCGGCAACCGGACCGACCATGGACGACCTGGTCTATGCAGGACAAATTGGCGAGCGCATGCAGGTGGCACTCGGCGGCCTGTCGGAAAAAGAACGGGCCGCCTTTTTGATGCGGCACTACCACGGGTGTTCGATTGAAGAAATCGGCAACACCCTCGGGATGAAGACCAACGCGACGAAACACTCGATCTTTCGCGCGGTGAAGAAAATGCGCGTGGCCATGCGGGGATTGATGAGGACGACGGAATGAACACACACGAACACGGCCATCCGACAGAGGACGAACTCGTCCTGCTGTTCTACGGCGATGCGGAAGCAGAAGACGAACGCCGGCTTGCCGCTCACGTCGAGACCTGCGCCGACTGTCAGCCCGTATGGCGCGAGATCAAAGGGTCACTCGCCGCGGTGGATGCGGCGTCTATTGCCGAGCCACCCGCCGACTTCGAACGCGTAATGTGGGCAAAGGTCCAGCGTGAGATTGCCGACATCCAGCCAGCCACGCAGTGGTGGGCGCCTCGTTTCTGGCTGCCGATCGTGTCACTCGCCGTCCTAGTGTTGGCCGTCACGTTCGGTACGGCCGTGTGGAACGCCACCCACACCACCCACACCACCAACGCCACCCCGACCACCAACCCCACGCAACCCGAGCGCGCCTTGCTCGTCGCCATGGATGAGCACCTTGAGCGCAGCGAACTGTTGCTCGTGGAACTGATGAACGCGGAGTCACCGGGCGTGGAACCGGCGGCCGCTGATGACCTGCTGCTGTCGAGCCGTCTGTACCGGCAGACCGCTGCCCATACCGGCCACGTCGAGCTCGCCTCGATGCTGGAAGACCTTGAACGGGTGCTCGTCGAGATTGCTCGGGGGCCCAAAGACATGAAAAAGGACGACCTGGACGCCCTGCGGACGCGCATCACCGACGAAGACCTGCTCTTCAAAGTACGCGTTGTCACCGATGAAGTCCGCAAACGTCAACAGGCCATTGCTACGGTGAGTGAGGGAGACCTATGAAGAAGTCGATGACGATCAAGTTGATCTTGAAGGCGGCGGCCGTGCTCGTGATTCCCGCGTCCGCGATTGCGCAGGTGCCACCTGCACCACCGACGCCACCCACGCCACCGACGCCCGCAGTGGCCCCGATGGCCGCCGAGCTCTACAGGCCGGGGTTCCCGGCGGAGGCACTTGAGCTCGCTGAGCTGGAGCGCCGTATGGCCAACGTCCAGGTGATGACGTCGGGGCAGGCACGCGAAGTCAGCCGTCAGGCTCTGGAAGAAGGTCGCCGGGCGATGGAGAACGGCCGTGTGGCCATGGCCGACATGCAGAACATGTTCAGCGCCACGAGCACGTCGGGCAGTGCCTACGACACCGGTCTGAGTCTGATGTCCCGTCGCGACTATGAAAAAGCCATCGTCCGCTTCGACCAGGTGGTCACCACAAAGGGCGCACGAGCGGACGGCGCGCTGTATCACAAGGCCTACGCCCTGTATCGACTGGGACGCGGCAGTGATGCGACGAACACGTTGGTCGACCTCCGCAAGAGTCATCCGCAGAGCCGCTATCTGAAGGATGCCAGCGCACTCGAAACGGCCATTCGTGCGTCCAACGGCCAGCCTGTGCGGCCGGAGGCGGCTGACGATGAAGAGATCAAGTTGCTGGCCATCAATGCGCTGGTGCACACCGACCCCGAGCGTGCGCTGCCGTTGCTGGAAAACGTGCTGAATGGCGGCGCCAACTCGTTGCAACTCAAGACGCGCGCCCTCTTTGTGCTTGCGCAGAGCAGCCAACCGCGCGCCAAGGAAATTTTGATGAGCCTGGCCAAGGGTGGCGGCAACCCCGACCTGCAGCGCTCAGCCATCAGCTATCTGGCTACGCGCGGCCGCACTCGTGTGACCAGCGCCGAACTCAAGGAGATTTACGACGCGACGTCGGACCCCGACATCAAGCGCGCAGTCATCTCTGCCTGGGGCACACTCGGCGACTCGAGCCAACTCGCGGCGGTGATTGCCGGCAACGCCGATATCGCGCTGCGCACAACCGCTCTGAACCGGATGAACGATCCGGCAGCGGCCGACACGCTGTGGGTTATTTATCAGAAGGAAGCGAACAAGGAGCTGCGCATGACCATCCTGTCGCGCCTGGGCTCGCTGGGATCGGCCGAACGCCTGATGGACGTCGTGCGGTCCGAAAAGGACGCGGAAGTGCGACGCCGCGCCATCCGCAGCCTCGGCAACATGCGCGTCGACAAGTCCGGCGCCCTGCTTTCAGAGCTGTACGGCCGCGAGACCGATGTCGACAACAAGAAGGCCATCATCACCGCCCTTGCCGGCCAGCAAAACGGCGAAGCCTTGGTCGCCATCGCCCGCAAGGAAGGCGACTTGGCGATGAAACGCGAAATCGTCCAGCGCCTGTCGGGCATGACGCGCAACAAGGCGGCCATGGATTACATGGCGGAGATTCTCAAATAGTCCAGGGGTCCAGGAGTTCACGTTATGGTGAAGTCAGCCGCAGTGCTCGTGATCCTCGTGGCGGCCGTTGGTGCGCTGGCACAGACGCCGCAGATTCAGAACGGCCGGGTGGACACCCGTGCGGCCACGTCGCTCTCGCGCGACGTGGCCGCACTCACGGCCCAGGCCACGACACCTGTGTGGGTCGCGTGGCAGGTTCCAATGGTCGACGGCGAACGGAGCCTCTGCTGTACCTATTACAACGACGGCATGGTGAGTCCGGTGCGCGGCTGCCCGATGGAGCCGACCGATCCCCAGGCTGAGTGGAAGGCGCCGGACTTCCCCGCCCCGAGCGGACCAGTGCGACTGGAAGCCGGCACGGCATTGACAGTGTTTGTGCGGCTTGTCGAAAAGCGTATCGAACGAGTGCGCGTGTTGTCCGACGACTGTCCGGTCGATGCCGGCGGCCGCGACGTGAAGTGGCTCACGGGTGTCAGCGGCGCTGACTCAGTGGCCTTCCTGAAGCACTTGGCCCTCAACGAGAAGATGGATGTGGATGTGCGCTCGCGGATTTCCCTCGCCGCGGTCCGCGGGCTGGCGTTGCACCGTGATCCCGCCGCCATTGGTGTGTTGATCGAGATGGCCTCGGTGAGCGCGCCGTCACCGCATCTGATTGCCACCCGACGGGAAGCGATGCAGGGCCTCGGTCAGTCGCGCGACCCGAGAGCGCTACAATTCCTGTCGGGGATCATTACCAAGTAGAACTGTCCTCGGAGCCGTCGGGCTTTAGCCCGGCCGCTCCGAAGAGCGGACTTCACTTTCGGCTGTCAGTGAACCCCGTGCCCCATCTGGAGTTGCGCGGGGTCCGCACCCATCCGCCGAATCGCCATCTCCCACGAGGCGGCCGCCGGAATTTCAAAAATCAAATCCAGTTCGAGTGGCGCAATCAGCCACGCTGAGTCTTCCAGTTCCGCATCCAACTGCCCCGCCGACCATCCCGCATATCCCGCCAGCACCATCGTGCGCCGCGGCAGCGACGTGGACTCCAGCGTCTCGCGCAGCAGAGACGGCGACGCCGCCAGATAGAGTCCACCGCCGAGATCCTTGTGCTCCACTTCGGGTTTGTGGGCCGTCAAGATCCAGCCGCGTTCTGGTTCGACTGGCCCCCCCAGATGGAGCGGGACGTCATTAGGCGTCTCGATCGGCGGTTCAAACTCCACCGCCTCCGCTGCCGGCACCTCGGCCTGGCGATTCACGACGAGTCCCAGCGCGCCGTCGGGTCCGTGCTCACACAGCAAGACGACCGTCCGCGCAAAGTTCGGATCGGTCAGTTGCGGCATCGAAATGAGGAGTGCGGGAGCAAGAGCCATACACGAATTCTAACGCGACCGCGCCCACCCGATGGCGTCGCTCACGACCGGCGACTCGGCCGACGGGTGCGCCGCCAGGGCGTCAAGCGCGCGCGTACGCTCAATGAGACCGAGCGCGCTGGTCGCATAGGCGAGTGAACGGCGCAGCCGATGAACGCCGGCACGCTTGATCGCGCTGTCCTTCAGCCGCGCACTCCACGCCTCGTCAGTGAGCGTGCACGCGTCAATCAGCCGCAGGTGCGCTGGATGCTCACGCGGCTGCCAGACGGGATCGTCACTGACCGCCGCCCGTCGATTCCACGGGCAGACATCCTGGCAAATGTCGCAGCCGAACATGCGCGACGACAAACGGTCACGCCACTGTTGGTCGAGCGCCCCCCGGACTTCGATCGTCAGGTAGGAAAGGCATCGCGTGGCGTCCAGCGCATACGGCGCGTCGAGCGCACCGGTCGGGCATGCCTCGAGGCATCGAGTGCACGTTCCACACTGGTCCACTCCAGACCCGTCGGCCTCCAGGTCCAGATTGGTAATGATCTCGCCCAGAAACAACCATGATCCAAGCGCGGGATTGATGAGGCAGGTGTTCTTGCCAATCCACCCAAGCCCGGCAGCCTCGGCATACACGCGCTCCTGCACCGGCCCATCGTCGACGCACGTCACCGCCTCAAGGCCCGGGCCAACAGCCGCAGCCAGCCATTCCAGCAACGTGCGAAGACGTCCGCGCAGAATCGTGTGGTAATCATCGCCACGGGCATACCGGGCGACCACCACTTCATCGGCGGCCGGCTCACCTGCGGCCATGGCTGATTCGGTGTTGTAGACAACGGCGACGGAAATCACAGAGCGCGCGGAGAACAACGTCCGGCGCACGTCGCTGCGTTCATCCAGCGACTCAGCGAGATAGCCCATCTCACCGTGACGCCCCTGCGCCACCCACTCGGCCAGCTTCGCGAGCCTCGGATGGTGATCTGCACGCGCGATCCCGCACAGGTCAAACCCGCACTCCCTGGCCCGGGCTTTGATCTGGGCGGTTGTGATCATGTGGTTAAGAGATTTTCCACCATGAGGTTCCATGAGGATCCATGAAGACGACGGGCTGGGGGCCAGGCATTTCACGCTGGCCGGGAGATCGAAGGGAAACGACAAACGAGAGGCCCTCTGAATCGTGTGGGCTTCTCGTTTGTCGTTTCCCTTCGATCCCCCATGCCGCCTGCGGCGGCACCCAGCCCTCACCCCATCATGCCCATCTTGTCCATCATGGTAAAAAGGCGTTTACTTCTGCAGCGCCAGTCGGCGCAGCACATAGGGCAGAATCCCGCCGTGACGAAATGCGACGAGCTCCTCCGGCGTGTCGATGCGGACCGAGGCCACAAACTCCGTCACGGTGCCATCAACCCCTGATGCGCGCACTGCCACGGTGCCGCGCGGTGTCAGCGCTGCGCCAGATCCCACGAGGTCAAACGTCTCATGACCCGTGAGGCCCAGGCTCAGAGGCGTCTGACCGTTCTGGAATTCAAGCGGGAGCACGCCCATGTTCACAAGGTTGCTGCGATGAATGCGCTCGTAACTTTCCGCAATGACGGCTTTCACACCGAGCAACATCGTGCCCTTGGCCGCCCAGTCGCGCGACGAGCCAGATCCGTACTCTTTGCCCGCAATGACGATCAACGGAATGTGTGCAGCGCGATACCGCTCCGACGCATCAAAGATCGCCATGAGCATCGGCTCGGGTCCGGATAAAAACGTCGTCCATCCACCCTCCGTGCCCGGCGCCAGCTGGTTCTTCAACCGGACGTTGGCGAACGTGCCGCGCATCATCACTTCATGGTTGCCACGCCGAGCGCCGTAGGAGTTGAAGTCTTTTGGATCGACGCCCTGCGCCATTAGATACGCGCCCGCAGGACTTTCCTTCTTGATGGAACCCGCCGGCGAGATGTGGTCGGTCGTGATGGAATCACCGAGCAACGCCAGTGCGCGCGCGCCGAAAATCTCGGAGGGCGCCGCCGGCTCGGTCGACAGATTTTCGAGGAATGGCGGACGACGGATGTAGGTGGAGTCGGGCTCCCAGGCAAACCGATCGCCAGTGGGAACGGGAAGATTGCGCCACCGCACATCCCCCTCAAACACCGACGCATACTGCTCACGAAACATCTCCGCCGAGAGCGCCGCCAGCATCGTCTGCTGAATCTCCTGCTGCGTCGGCCAGATGTCGCGCAGATACACGGGACCACCGTGTTGATCCACGCCGAGGGATTCGGTGGTCAAATCGAGATTCATCGTGCCGGCGATCGCGTAGGCCACCACAAGTGGCGGCGAGGCGAGGTAATTCGCACGCACGTCCTGTTGAATGCGGCCTTCGAAGTTTCGGTTGCCTGAAAGTACGGAGGCGACCACCAATCCGCGATCACGAATCTCTGCGGAGATCTCGTCGGGCAGCGGGCCGGAATTTCCGATGCACGTGGTGCAGCCATACCCAACCAAATGGAAGCCCATCGCATCGAGATGCGCCGTAAGGCCGGCGCGGTTGAGATACTCCGTGACTACTTTTGATCCCGGAGCGAGACTGGTCTTCACCCAAGGCTGGCTTTGCAGCCCACGTTCGTGCGCCTTCTTGGCGACGAGCCCGGCGGCAATCATCACACTCGGATTGGAGGTGTTCGTGCAGCTCGTAATGGCGGCAATCACCACCGACCCGTGCTCGAGCTGCGTCGCAGTGGCAACAGCAGCCCCTCCACTTGTCGAAGGACCGGGCACCGCCACGCCTTTTTTGAGTTCGCCAAGCGCGGCAGCGAACGACGTCTTGGCCGCATCCAGCGACACGCGATCCTGAGGGCGACGCGGGCCGGCGAGGCTCGGCACCACGGTGGCAAGATCCATCTCAAGCGTATCGGTGTAATCGGCGTCCGGCGTGGTGTCGGTGCGGAAGAGCCCCTGCGCCTTGGCATACGCTTCGACGAGCTCGACCTGACTGGCATCCCGCGCAGTGAACCGCAGATAGTCGAGCGTCATGTCGTCGATCGGGAAAATCGCGACCGTGGCGCCGTACTCAGGGCACATGTTGCCGAGGGTCACACGGTCGGCGATCGTCAGATGCTTGAGCCCGGGGCCGAAAAATTCAACGAAGGTGCCCACGACCTTCTTCTTTCGAAGGGCTTCGGTGATGGTGAGCACCAGATCGGTGGCGGTCACCCCTTCACGCAACTGTCCGACGAGCCGGCAGCCGATGACCGGTGGGATCAGCATCGAGCTGGGCTGGCCCAACATCGCCGCCTCCGCCTCGATGCCGCCAACGCCCCATCCCACCACGCCCAGCCCGTTGACCATCGTCGTGTGCGAGTCGGTGCCAAACACCGTGTCCGGATACGCCACCGGCCGACCGCCGCTCACGTCGCGGCACACCACGCGGGCGAGGTATTCGATGTTGACCTGGTGGACGATGCCTGTCTCGGGCGGCACCACGCGGAAGTTGTCGAACGCGTCCTGGCCCCAGCGCAGAAACACATACCGCTCGCGATTGCGGTAGTACTCGAGGTCCGCATTGAGCTGCATCGCATCGGCGCGGCCGAAGTGATCGACCTGCACGGAGTGGTCAATGACCAGTTCCACCGGCTGCAACGGATTGACCTGTTCCGGTCGGCCGCCCAGGGCGACGATGCCGTCGCGCATGGCGGCGAGATCCACCACACACGGCACGCCGGTGAAGTCCTGCAACAGCACACGTGCCGGCATGAACGACAGCTCTGTCTCGCCGCCCTTTTTGAGATCCCACGACGCCAGTGCGCGGATGTCGTCCGGCTTCACAAACGCGTTGTCTTCGCGCCGGAGCAGATTTTCGAGCAGGATTTTCAGGGAAAACGGCAGGCGGGCGACACCGGGAAACCCGGCGGCCTCCAGAGCCGGCAGGCTATAAAAGTCCAGCGACTCGGTGCCAACGGTCAGGGTTTGTCGGGTTTTGAAACTGTTTAGTGACATGCTCCCGGTATTTTAGTCCGTCACCGCCGTCAACGGCGACCTCGATCGTGCGTGACCTGGGCTATGGCTTCAACCGCTCGGCGAAAGGATGCCGGATCGATGGCGGGGAATCGATACAAATCTGGCTCGATCGTCGTGAAGTAGTCGAGCAGCCGGGTGCGTTCCACCAGGCCTCGTGCGAGCAGTTGGATCACGTCGGCGCGATCGATTTCGTGTCCACGCTCGATCTTGGCTAACGCCTGCGCGTACAGATCGAAATGCCGAAAGGTGACCGCTCCCTCTTGCGCGACAAAGGGACTGCGATCCTCCCAGCCGGACTTCACGGGAATGAAGTCGGCCGGTGAGGCCAGCTCCACGTTCACGTCCAGAGCCTCTTTGATTGCCGGGATCGCGCGGAGCACGGCGTCGTGGTCCGGGCCGAACGCCACATCGATATCGATGGTTGCGTCCCGCCATCCCTCGGCGACTGCCGTGGCGCCCCCGACGAGATACACCTGAAGGGGTCCGCGCGCGGCCTGCGATACCGCACGCATGAACGCGCGCAATCGAGTGGCGTCTATCGGGGTACGCATGGCAGCGCCCGTTCAAAACTCACAAGGCGGCGGACCAGCGCGTTGTGACGGCTGTGTGCGGCATCGCCGTGTTGCTGCTCGAGCCTGGAGTACAGGCGGTGTTCCGGAGGCTCAGCACTCTGCGTCACGGGCACATCGAGGCCGCGCAATCGAAGATTGGTCGCCCCTATTTGTACGAGCAGGGCTTCAACGGACTCGATCCCGGCGCGCAGATCGTGCAGTCCCTGGAGCACCAGGTCCCCACCCGGAAGCGATCCCAACGTGCGCTCGTCCATGGCCGATTATACGAGCGGGATCGTCGACACAGACAATTTCACTCGCTGCTTAAATTGGGCTGCCGGAGAGCCCGACCCACTGCGGTTACGGATAGAATCTCGGCGATGCTTCCTGCCGGGACGCGGTTTGGTCCGTACGAAATCGTTGCCCCGCTTGGCGCGGGCGGTATGGGCGAGGTGTATCGCGCCCGCGACACCAAGCTTGACCGGCAGGTGGCGATCAAGATCCTGCCGGAGGTATTTGCCGGCGACCCGGAACGGCTCGCGCGATTCGAGCGCGAAGCCAGAACACTTGCCTCGCTGAACCATCCGCACATCGCCCAGGTGTACGGCCTCGAAGCCTCAGCGATCGTCATGGAGCTGGTCGAGGGACGGGACCTGTCTGAGATCATTGCGGACGGGACGTCGGCCCTGCGGTTGCCGTTGGACGACGTCATCTCCATCGCCCGCCAGATCGCTGAAGCCATTGAGGCCGCGCACGACGCCGGCGTCATTCACCGCGATCTCAAGCCCGCCAACGTCAAAGTGCGGGCCGACGGCACGGTGAAGGTACTCGACTTCGGTCTCGCGAAAGCGCTCGCGCCAGCAGGCTCGGGCGGGTCGGCTGACGCCGCCAACTCGCCCACGCTCACCGCGCGCGCCA
>JBKJTD010000028.1:0-6361 GCA_046590915.1 Vicinamibacterales bacterium | reverse complement strand
GGCGCCCTGGCAACGCACGGGCAACCTCGCCGCGTTCACGCGGTTCGGTGAGCAAGCGATGCTGGAGTTTCCAGCCGCAGGCTCAGTCATGGGCGAGGTGGCGAGAATGTATGTAGCGCAGGCCCGACTGGAGAGCGATGACGTCGCCGCGGCAGATGTGCTGGAGGGAAGCGCTGAGCGACTACGACAAGTGGCGTGGCGCGATCAGCAGGCGGCGGAGTACTTCCGAATTATGGCTTACACGCGACCCGACCGGGCGCGGGAGATGTTCGAATCGGTGGCACATCGGTTACCCGCTTCCGGTCACCCCGCACTTATCGGAGCGTCGCTGGCGATGGTTCGTGCCGTCGAGGGTCTTGCCGTGCTTGGCGAACGGTACGCGGCGGGCACATTCTACCCCCAATGCGCTGAACTCGCGCGCGTGGGCTTTGTCTTTAGTCAGGGTGTCATGTTTCAGTGCACGGCGGGAATCGCCGCGACGTGCTCGGAGCAGTGGGACCTGGCCGAGGCGCACTTCGAGGAAGCGGCGCGCCAGGCGGAATCGCTGAAGTTCATCGTCCTGCGTGGCGACGTGCAGCGATGGCACGCGTGGATGCTGCTCTCGCGACGCGGCAGTGGTGATGTCGAGCGCGCTCGAGCGATGCTCGAGGAGGCCATTGCTGATGCGCGCCGGCTCGGACTCGTATGGCGCGTCCGCGTCTGCGAAGCGCTGGTCTCCGCATGATTGATGGTGCTCGCAGATGAACACAACCACACGTCAGGCATTCGCCGTCTCAGGTCTGCTGTCCTTTGCTGTGGGCCTCCCGGCAACATCGTCGAACCGCACCGCCGCGCAGGTCGCGCCTGTCACGGCGGGGTGGACGATTGCCGAAACCATGAAGGTGCGCAACGTCGACCAGGTGCGCATTTCCCCGGACGGACGACGGGTCCTCTTTGCGGTCACCGCCGCCGTGCTCACCGACGACCGGAGCGAATACGTCAGCCAGATTTACATAGCCAGTCTGGATGGCTCGGACGAGCGGCCGCTCACAGCCGACACCTCCTCAGCGACGAGCCCGCGGTGGTCGCCGGATGGCCGCTGGGTTGCGTTTCTCGCCAGGCGGTCGACCGCGAGCCAGGTGTGGCTGATTCGCGCGGATGGAGGGGAAGCCCACGCGCTGACGACCGGCAACACGGATGTCGGATCGTTTCAGTGGTCGCCCTCGGGGCGCCAAGTCGCCTTCTTGCGCCCGGACGGAATCAGCGTCGTCGAAGAGCGAGCGCAGCGCGCCAAAGATGATGCGATGGTGGTGGACCGCGGTCTCAAGCACACACGGCTCTGGTTGGTCTCGGTCGGCGAGAACGGATCGGCAACGACCGCCGAGCGCCCGCTGACTCCGCCCGATATGCATGTCGCCGAGGGCTTCGACTGGTCCCCCGACGGCTCGACACTGGCAGTCGTGCAGACTCGCACGGCAGATTGGCGAGACTGGCCGTCGAGTGACATCGCGATTGTGCATGCCACCTCGGGCGTCGTCACACCTGTCGTGCACGGTCCTGCGGCAGACATCACGCCGCTGTTTTCGCCAGACGGTCGACGACTTGCCTACGTCGCCAGCCGTGACACGTGGGGCCGCATACGCGATGTCTGCGTCCTTGACGTGGCCAGCGGTCAATCTCGAAAGCTGGCCGACACCGTGGACGGACAACCGACGCTCATCGGGTGGTCGGTCAACGAAGATCGTCTCTACTTCAGTGAGGGACGCGGCACGGCGACGCGTCTCTCGGCTCTGCCGCTTTCTGGTGCCCCACCGCACGACATCGACTCGGGAGGCACGGTGCTCGACAGCTTCGCGCTGAGTTCCACGCGCACGCAGGTGACGTTCACGCGTCAGACACTCGCGGAGCCGCCCGAGGCCTACGTGTCCGCGCTCGACCGGTTTGCGCCACGACGGGTGAGCCACGCGAATGCCTCGTTGCCGGTGCACCCAATCCCGCGCACGGAGTCGATTCGGTGGCGGTCCACAGATGGTGGCGAGGTCGAAGGCCTGCTGACCTATCCATTCATGTACGAACCGGGCAAACGTTATCCTCTTGTGCTGGTGGTGCACGCCGGAGGAGAGGCGTTTCGAAACACGTTTCTGGCGAACCCCGGGCTCCATCCGGTGACCGAATTTGCCCTGCGCGGCTATGTGGTGCTGCGCAGCAACGCACGTGGGGGAGCGTTACCCGGCTACGGCCCGACCAGCGCCGTCCCGTGGTTCAGGCCCAAAGACAAGCAATACGCGGACCTCATGACCGGCGTGGATCATGTGATTCACATGGGCATCGCCGACAGCACGCGCATGGGCATTATGGGTTGGAGCAATGGCGGACTCGCGACGTCCTGGGTGATTACGCAGACCTCGCGGTTCAAGGCGGCGGTGCTCGGTGCGGCATTTCCGAATCTGATGAGCCAGTCCGCGGCCAATCCAGCGATCGCAGGCGACATGGGTGCCGAGCCATGGATGAATCTCGCGCTTTATGTTGAGCACTCACCGATCGTGTACTCGAAGTCTGTCTCGACACCGACGCTCATCCTGCATGGGGAGCGCGATGACGCGGTACCGGTCGGTCAGTCGTACGAGTTCTATGAAGCGCTCAAGCGCCAGCGCGTGACGGTCGAAATGGTCGTCTACCCACGGGGGGCACACGCGCCGCAGGAACCCCGGCAGGTGGCGGATATCGCGAGACGGCATCTGGAATGGATGGATCGCTATCTGCGACACGGTAAATCAGCGCCTCACTGAGCGCGGACGCCGCTTGTCCTTGACGACGGCTCGTCAGTTGCCGCCGCCGAAACCACGTCCGGTCGTGGCGCTCCAGCGCGGATTGACTACATTGTTGTAGATGGACCCGAACTGGAAACTGAAGCCCACGAGCATGCGATACCGGTAGCCTGTCTGCAAGCGACGCAGTTTGAGCAGCACTTCCTCGTCGGTGGCGTTGCCGGCCGGCAGATACACCTGGTCGCGAACGCGCGAATAGCTGCCTTCGACGTTCAAGCTGAAACCCCGGAAGAGCCGGACGTCGGCATCGGCGAAAAAATCAAGGTTGTACTTCGACGCATCGTTGACCTGCGCCGAATAGGCCGCCGAGGCACGCCACGATCCCCACGGCTGACGCAGCGCCAGGATGGCCGCCAGCCGATGTTCGACCAGCGTATCTTCGATCTTGTTGAACACTGTGGTCTGGTAATAATTGATCTTCGAGACACTGGCCGAATACTGGATGACCATCGAGCGCCGCGTCGAATCTTCGTAGGGAAAATAGTCCCATTCGAGTCCCGCCGCCGCACGCAATTCCAGTTCTTCATTCGACTGGGTGCTGGAGCGCACCTCGGTCCGCAGCAGGCCTGCCCAGTGCGACTGGCCCACACTCTTGATGACCGTGCCGGAGAGGGTCCAGTTGTCGGAGGAACTCTTGACGACGCGTCCATCGCTCAGCGTGAAGTCACTGCGGTTGAAGTCGCCATAGCCGTTGAACGAAAATTTCCACCGCTCGGTCGTGCGGTTGCCTGACACGTTGGTGCGGAAGCGGTTGCTTTTTTGGCGCTCCTCGCCGTTGAGTTCCGTACTCGCGCCCAGACGGAAGATCCACGCGTTCCAGGGGTCGTCGGCCGGCGCAGTGGGCGGGACGGTGCGGCCCCCGGCGGGTACTCGGTATTGCAGCGAAAACCTGTCGCCCTGCGGAGTTCTGACCAAAAACGGCGCGAGTCCCAGTGCAAATGTCCGGGAAATGCCACGGCGCCGCTCGTCCTCGGTGTCTGTGCCGCCGCTGGTGTAGGTCAGACGCTGCTTGAGGTCAACGAACGTGCGCTGGCCGATAAAGTCCATCGCGTATTCGCGTCCGCCTGACGCCGTATTCTGCGTGGAGATCAACACGTGGACGTCCGAGTCGGCCTTGTCCCGTACGTAGTTGATGTAGTTGATGTCCTGGCGGATGTTGTTAAAGTCGCACTGCTGACAGTCGAGGAACACCCGAAGGGTAATGCCAGCCTGCTCAGGACTTGTCGCCACCGGCGCCGGCGTCCCGCTTTCCTGAGACGCCTGCGCGAATACAGGCCCGGCGCCCACGCTGAGGGTGCCAGCCGTGACCCACAGAATTACGGCTGACCGAAGACGTACCCAGACCCAAGTAAAGTGATTTTTGTGCATCTGTCCCGTCAATATTACCCGGGAGTGGAGCGCCTGTCGGCGAATCAGATGGTAAGCTCGCAAGTAACACTGCCATGCAATTAATTCTTCAACCCGACGACGGTGTGGCGCCGCTGCTCAAGGCCATGGATAGCGCCAAAAAGTCCATTGACATCGTGATCTTTCGTTTCGACCTCGATGCAGTCGAGAAGGCGCTGACCGACGCCGTCGGCCGCGGCGTCGCGGTGCGCGCGTTGATCGCGCACACCAATCGCGGTGGCGAAAGCAAGCTTCGGAAACTCGAAAGCCGGCTGCTCAAGGTCGGCGCGACCTTGTCGCGCACCGCCGACGACATGGTCCGCTACCACGGCAAACTGCTGATCATCGACGGCCGCCTTGCCTTTGTGCTGGGCTTCAACTACACGCGCCAGGACATCGAGAAGAGCCGAAGTTTCGGCTTGGTTACGCGCAATCCCAAGATCGTGAAAGACATCGTGAAGGTGATCGAAGCCGATCACAACCGCTCGGCCCTGACCATCAGCTCCGCTCGGGTGATCGTCAGCCCTGAAAACGCCCGGGATCGCCTCACCGCGTTCATCAAGGGTGCGAAGAAGGAACTGCTGATCTACGACACCGCGTTGACCGACGACAAGATGATCGCGCTGCTCAAGGCACGCGGCGAAGCCGGCATCAAGATCAGGGTGATCGGCCGCGTCGAAAAAAAATGGGCGGAGGAGTTGCCCTGGCGCGTACGCGCCTTTGGGGGCCGTTTCAAGCTCCACATGCGCTGCATCATTCGTGATCGCTCAACGGCATTTGTCGGCAGCCAAAGCCTTCGGAAGCTGGAGCTCGATCAACGTCGCGAAGTCGGCCTGATTACCAAGGACGTGCGAACCGTCGCGCGGATGGCCGGTGTGTTCGACGAGGACTGGAAGAAGAACCGCCCCTGAGGCTCAGCCGGCCCGCGTCACTTCGCGCTGAAGAACATCCCCGTTCAGGTCGCCCAGCGCGATGCCGTAGACCGCGCCGCGACCGTCGTTGAGATACACGCGGGTGCCGGTGCGCTCGTCGCCGACGACGAGTCGAGCCAGCCGTCGCCGTTCAGATCGCCGGCCGCCGCCGCGCCCGACCTCTTGCCCACCGCCGACCGCAGTTATTCCGCCGTCCTGGCCGCCGCCCAGTGCCGGGGTGGCTGGCACATCGGGACCGGCCGCGACGTCCTCTGGAAAGGGAAACATCCACGTGATACGGACTATTAGCGTCGCGCCCCTTCACGACCCGCTGCAAGGAATCGCGCTAATTGATCTTGCCCGACTTGGTGTTGTCAAAGACAACCGCACCACCTCTCATGACCCATCGCACGTTGTTGATGACGACGTCAATGTCCTTCAAGGGGTCGCCTTCAACTGCCACGAGGTCGGCGAAGTAACCCGGCGCAATCTTGCCGAGTTCCTTTTCCTTTCCGAGTAATGCGGCCGCGTTCGTCGTCGCTGTCGCCAACGCTTGCTCCGGCGTCATTCCGGCTTTCACGAACCAGCCGAGCTCGCGGGTGTTCTCACCGATCATCCACGCTGGTGCGAGGCCGTCACTTCCCATGGCGAATTTCACCCCAGCTTTAAGTGCGCGCTTCACGGTTTCAACGGTCCGACTGTGCCAGCCAATTCTCATTTCCTTGCATGAGCCACGCTCGGCAGAGTACACGTTGTTATAGATCGTCGGGACATAGAAAGTCCCCCGTCGGGCCATTTCCGCCAGCGTGGCATCATCCATGTCGAGTCCGTGTTCGATGGAGTCGGCGCCGGCACGGACTGCATCGCGTGCCCCATCTGGGCCATACGAATGGACTGCGATTTTCTTGCCGAGGCTATGCGCAGTGTCCACCGCCGCTTTCAGCTCATCGTATGTGAACGCTGCGCTTTGGGTGAAGCTGGCGGTTGCGCATCCCACGTCTGGCACGGGCCCTATGGAGCCAAAGACCTTGATGTTATCCACGCCGGCAGCAATCAAACGACGCACGACACGCGTCACTTCGACAGGTCCATCGGCTGTGGCCTCAGGAACGGCCACGCCCAAAGCCGAGCTCGTCCGCAGGCCGGGCCCGGAGACAAACATGCGCGGTCCCACCATCGCTCCCATATTGATAAGGTCGCGCATGGCGAGGTCCGTAAATTGATAGGCCCCCACGTCTCGGACCGTCGTGATACCAA
>JBKJTD010000442.1:0-8200 GCA_046590915.1 Vicinamibacterales bacterium | reverse complement strand
TTGAGCCTGTCTGCCAACCGCACCACCGCCAACTGGAAGATCAGCCTCTCGTCGAGCGGTAATTACAGCAAGAGCGTATTCGACCTGGGCGGCACCGCCGGAAAAATCAAGAGCACGTCCGAGAGCTGGAACGCCAACTCGCTGGTCGTCAAGAGCCTGGGACCACGCTGGTCGCTGGGTGGTCGCGCGTCAATCTCGCACTCCAGTTTTTCGAACACGGACAAGGCCACGACGGTGGCGCCGGGCCTCGAGTTCAACGTCTTCCCGTATAGCGAATCGTCGCGGCGCAGCCTGACGATGCTCTACACGATTGGCGCCAGCCGCTATCAATACAAGGACACCACGATCTTCGACAAACTCGAAGAGACCGTCCCCAACCACTCGCTCAGTACGAATCTCGGCCTTCGCCAGCCGTGGGGGTCTCTCGGGGCGGGGGTCAATATGTCGCAGCATCTCAACGTCCTGAGTCGGTATCGCATCTCCACATACGGCAATGCGGACGTCCGTCTGTTCAAGGGCTTTTCGTTCAACGTGTTCGGCGGGTACGATCGCATCCGCGACCAGATCTCGCTGCGCAAGGGTGGCGCGACCACTGAAGAAGTACTGCTGCGTCGGCAGCAACTGGCCACGGGCCATAGCTATTTCGTCAGTTTCGGTATCAGTTACAGCTTTGGGTCGATCTTCAACAGCGTGGTGAACCCGAGGTTCGGCGGGGGCGGAGGCGAGCGCATCATCTTCTTCTAGCGCGGTGATTATCGGATCGCCGACGGCCGGGTGTTCAGGGCATACTCGTGCGCATGACGACGCGCCGTTCGCTTGCCGTGATGCTCCTGACCGCCATTGTGACCGTTTCTGTGGTGACCGCCGATGCCCAGCAGGCACCGCCGCAACAACTGCCGCCGCCGGCCGATGTGGCCGCGCCGCCGCCCGATGCCATTGTCACCGCGTCGGGACTCGCGTCCAGGGTCATTACGCCCGGTACGGGCACGGTGCGGCCGACCACGGCATCGACCGTCAAGGTGCACTACTCGGGATGGACCACCGATGGCCAGATGTTCGACAGCTCCGTCGTCCGCGGCGAGCCGTCGGCATTTGGTGTGAGCCGGGTGATCAGAGGCTGGACGGAAGGCGTCCAGATGATGGTCAAAGGCGAAAAGCGCCGATTCTGGATTCCCGCGGCGCTGGCGTACGGCGACAACCCCCGCGCGGGCGCGCCTCGCGGCATGCTCGTGTTTGATGTCGAACTCTTTGACTTCACGACACCGGTCGATGCGGCGGGGCAACTGGCGGCCTATACGAAGCACCGATCGATGTCGGTCACGTCGCCGTACCGCCTCATTCCATGGCAGTCGATTGGCCCCTCCAACCACACGGGACGGACCACCGCTGTGGCGGTGGCCGACGTCGCGGGGCAGCGCCACATTTATGTGGGGACGGCGACAGGCGGTGTGTGGAAGTCGCTCAATCGAGGTGTCACATGGCGGCCCATCTTCGAGCGCCAGGCGACGGCGAGCATCGGAGACGTGGCCGTCGCACCGTCCAATCCTGCCATCGTGTGGGTCGGCACTGGTGAGTCCAACCTGTTCCGCGCGAGCATGTCGGGCACAGGTGTCTACAAGTCGATCAACGGTGGGACCACGTGGCAACACATGGGGCTGACCGACACGGGCACGGTCGGCCGCGTCATCGTGCATCCGACCAGAGCGAATACCGTGTATGTCGCCGCATCGGGCCATGAGTGGACACCCAACGAGATGCGCGGCGTGTTCAAAACCGTCGACGGCGGCAGGACGTGGGCAAAGGTCCTGTACCGCAGTCCCAACACGGGTGCGGTTGACCTCGTGATGGACCCGAAGGATCCAAACACGTTGTACGCCGGAATGTGGCAACGCGTGCGCCGCAAGTGGAGCGACCCTCGCGTGGAGCCGACCTACACCGAAGGCGGTGTGTGGAAGACCACTGACGGCGGTGCGACGTGGGAACCGGTCAACACGGGCCTTCCAGAGGCTGGCTTCCGCGGACGTATCGGTCTCGACATTGCGCGCTCCAATCCCAACGTCGTGTATGCCGTGATCGACAACTACGACACGGGCCGACCGGCGAAGCCGGGAGAAAACGACGCCTACGGCCGGCCGTTACCGGCCAACAGCAACATCATCAAGGGCATGGAGGTGTACCGCAGTGACGATCGCGGCGAGACGTGGCGACGCACGAGCGGCCAGACACCCGAGACTGCGGCGCAGATGATGGACCTGGGTAACACCTACAACTGGGTCTTCACCCAGATTCGCGTCGACACCAAAAACGAGAACAAAGTCTACGTGCTGGCGCTGAGCGTCAGCGTGTCGGAAGACGCCGGCGCGACCTTCACGCCCTTTGCCGCTGGTGGCGGTGACAATCACCGCATGTGGATCGATCCGGTCAACCCCCGCATCGTCTACACGGCCCACGACCAGGGTTTCACGATGACCCACGATGGTGGCAAGACGAAGCGCGAGGCCACGGGTATTCGCGCGACGCAGTTTTACAACGTGGAGCTCGCTATGGCGACGCCGTTCCGCGCGTACGGATCGGTGCAGGACGCCGGCAGCTTTCGCGTGGCCGTGTCGCCCTCGGGCGGACGCGGTGTCTACAGTCCGCTCACGTGGGACCGACGGGCACCCGGCGGGGAAGGCAGCCAGCACGCGATTGATCCGGTGAATTCGGACGTGGTCTATTCACACGGGTTCTACGGTAACTTCACGCGCAATGACGGCACGTCCACAGACATCCGGCCGAAGTCACTGGAGGGCGAGCCTGCGCAGCGTGCGCAGTGGATGGCGCCGATCGTGTTGTCTCCGCATGATGCGGCCACGGTCTACGTGGGATATCAGGTCGTCTACCGATCCCGCGATCGCGGCACCACGTGGGAGCGCATCAGCGACGACCTCACTGACAACAACCCACGCCAGATGGGCGTGAACCCGTCGGCAGTTCCCTACCAGTCGCTGACGCACATCGCGGAGTCGCCGCTCGTCAAGGGCGTCATTTACGCAGGGAGCGATGATGGCAATCTGCATGTGACGCGAGACGATGGGCGCACGTGGACGAAGATCGACCAGAACCTCCCCATGGCGCTGAAAAAATGGGTGTCGCGCATCGTGCCGTCGAAGTACGACGCGGGCACGGTGTTTGTCGCACAGCGTGGCAGGGAAGACGATGACTTTGGGGCGTATCTGTGGAAGTCGACTGACTACGGCGTGACGTGGACCAGCATCGTCGGAAATATTCCGTCGGGTGCCATCAACGTGATTCGTGAGGACCCGCAGGTCAAGGGCATGTTGTACGCGGGCAATGACTTTGGCGCCTACGTCTCGAAGAATGGCGGCCGGACCTGGAGCGTACTGGGCGCCCGCCTGCCGTCGGTGCAAGTGTCCGATCTCCAGATCCACCCGCGCGACCATCTCATTGTGATCGCGACCTACGGCCGCGGCATGTGGGTGATGGACGCGCGCAAGGTGCGTCCGACCAAATAGGCCGCTCCACGGAGGGCGTCGGCTTCAGCCGCGCCTAGCTTTGTTCTTCAAGGATCGACGCGACGATCTCGCCCAGGCGTTCGCCCAAGCCTCGCTTGCGCCATGCCTCAAGGGTGATGCGGTCGCACGACGGGATGTCGTCGAAGAACACCTGCTGGAGGGCGAGGGCCCACTCGGTGTCCGCGACGCACACGTTGTTTTCGTCGTTGTGACTGAACGAGCGGTTGTCGAAGTTGGTCGTTCCTATCGTCGCCCACTGCCCATCCACCACCATCGTTTTCTGGTGCATCATCGTGGTGCGGTATTCGAGCAGCGTGATGCCGGCCTCCAGGAGCTGGCCATACAGCCGCACGCTATTGTGGCGGGCAAACCAGTTGTCGTTGTGGATGCCAGCCATCATGATGCGCACGTCAACGCCTCGCCTGTGCGCCTCTATCAGCAGGTCGATGCCCACCTCGTCAGGAATGAAGTACGGGTTGGCGATGTAGATCGAGTGCCGGGCGCACGCGATCGACAGGTAATACATCGTGCGCACCGTGGAGGAACCGACCTCGGGTGAACTCATGATCGTCATGGCCCGCAGGTGCCCGGCCGCAGGCGTGGCGGGATAAAACGCGTCGCCTGAGATCAATTCACTCGTGGTCTGGGTCCAGTTGTGCGCAAATCCCGACTGCAGCGGGACCACGCAGGGGCCCTGCATCTGGATCTGAATGTCCCGCCAGTGGTCTGGATTTTCCGCGTTGCCCTGCCAATGGTCCGCGATGCCGGCGCCACCGGTGAATGCAAGCTTTCCGTCGATGATGAGGGACTTGCGATGCGTGCGATGGTTGAAACGCTCCATCGACCACCAGCGAATCGGGTTGTACCATCCCAGTTGACAGTGCCCGCCTTCGAGGATCTCAAGAATTTCGTCGCCGATCGATGACGACCCCACGCTGTCGAGCAGAATCTTGACCTGCACGCCGGCCGACCCGCGCGCAGCAATCGCCTTGGCGAACTGCAGGCCCGTGTCACCGGCCCAATAAATGTAGGCCTCGACAGTGATCGAGGCCTGCGCTTGATTGATCGCCTCGAGCATGGCCGGGTAAAACTCGCGGCCGTTGTTGAAGACCTCGATCTTGTTTCCATCGGTCAGCCTGACACCCGTCGCACCGGTGATGGTGGGCAGGAAGTCGGGATCGCTGACGGCGAAATCATGGTCGAGGCCGAAACGGGGCGGGCGCTCTGCTGGTGTGAGCAGGAAACAGAGGATCGCGAAGACACCAAGCCCCGTCGCCCACCACCACCAATGCAAGGCAACAGCCGCGATGAAGAGAATCGCCCACGGCCACCACGACAAGAGCAGGCGTCGGACGCGCTTCCACGGCGACGGCGAGCCCTTGGCCGCCTTGTCGCGGAGCTTTGGTGCGAGACGGGTGCGCCATTTTTTCGGAGCTGAACGTGGCTTGAGATGCAGGCTTGACATGAGTGACCGCGAGATAGTGCCAGAAAATGGGCCGCCGGGGTGAATCCTTTGACACACACTCTGCCACAGTCATACTGACAGCGATGTTTTTGAGTGAGCCCACGACCACCCTCACCGACTACGCCATGGCCTTCCAGAGCCTCGTGCATGCCATGGCTTTACGCCGGGCGATTATTGCAGCGGACCGTCCCCCCGACGTTGCCGCCCGCCTGTATCTGGCCGGATTCACCATGGCGGCCTGGGCCTCGTTCGCAGGTGGGTCATCACACGGGTTTCGCACGCAACTTGGCGTGTACTGGGGGCCGGTCTGGACGTTTACCGTGTGGGCGATTGTGACCGCGTTTGTGCTGTTGATCGCTGCCGGTGTGCGTTCGGCGTCCAGGCCGGTGGTCCACGATCCCGGCGTGAGGCGCAGTGGCCGCTGTTGGCTGGTCGCGGGGTTCGGCACGACGGCTATCGGGCTGACCCTGTTGGTGCAACAGGTGTCGTTTCACGCGCACTTCAATCACAACGACCTCTATCACGTGGTGCAGATGGGTGGCTTGTACGGCGTGTATCGCGGCGGCCGGCGGCTGCTGGGGCTTGATCGCGAGTGATTGACTCCGCGCTGCTTGTGCGCGCCTATCAACAGGGCGTGTTTCCAATGGGCATGGAGGACGGATCGATCGGCTGGTTCTCGCCTGACCCCCGGGGCATTATTCCTCTTGAGACCTTTCACGTACCCTCCCGGCTGCAGCGGGTGATGCGCTCGTCGCGATTTGTCACCACGGTCAACCGCCACTTCGAGGGCGTGATCCGTGCGTGTGCTGCCGATCGCGACGATGGCACCTGGATGACCGAACCACTGCTGCGCGCGTATGTGGCGCTGCACACGCACGGCCTCGCACACTCGGTCGAGGTGTGGCGTGACGGGGCGCTGGTGGGGGGCCTGTATGGGGTGCACCTTGGCGGCGCATTTTTTGGGGAGTCGATGTTTCACACTGAAACCGACGCGTCGAAGGTTGCGCTTGTGACGCTCGTGGAGCGGTTGCGCGCCAACGGATTTGCGCTGCTGGACATTCAGTGGGTGACGCCCCATCTGGAGCGATTCGGCGCAGTTGAGATCACGCGCGCCGAGTATCTGATACGGTTGGGCGACGCGCTCGCTCAGGGCAGCGAATTTTAGGGGTCCAGAGGTCCAGAGGTCCAGGGGGCCGGGGACTGTAGGAGAGGTGATGGCGAAGACGAGTCAATTGGTGGGACTGATTCTGATGGTGCTTGGCATCGGCGGGTATGTCGCTTCAGGCATGGCGAGTCCGACGGCGCTCATTCCTGCGTTTTTTGGACTGGTGATCTCCGGGCTTGGGTTTTACGGCCGGCACGAACACACGCGCAAGACCGCGATGCACCTGGCGATGGGCGTTGCACTCATTGGCATCCTCGGCTCGGCGCGTGGCCTGATGGGGCTGCCCGCGCTGCTGTCGGGCGGCGACGTCGAGCGCCCGGTCGCGGTGATCTCTCAGAGCATCATGGCGGTCGTGCTCATCGTGTACCTGGTGATGGGCATCCAGTCGTTTCGCGCAGCGAGGCGCTGAGAGAGGCTTGTGGTCCACGGTCCTCCAGGGTCCACGGTCCACGGTCCGGGGCTCCGAAGATTCACGGCTTCGAGGAAGTCAGTGCACGGTGTACGGTTCACTCAGCGTGAACGGCGCGATCGTGACGTCGAACTCCTCACCGTCCTTGGTCACCATTTTATAGGAGCCCTGCATCATGCCGAAGGGTGTGGTGAGCGGGCATCCTGAGGTGTAGGTGAACGATTCGGTTGGAGCGAGCGTCGGCGTTTCGCCCACGACACCTGGGCCGCGGACCTCTTCGATCGAGCCGGCGCCGTCGGTGATGATCCAGTGTCGGGTCAGTAGCTGCACCGTATCGCTGCCCTCGTTGGTGATGGTAATCGTGTACAGGAAGAACCACTGATTGTCCGCGGGGGCCGAACGCGCTGGGGCATACTCGGCAGAGACCGAGACACGAATCTGGCGGGTGACCGCTTCTGACGTAAAGGTGGCTTGGGTCGTTGTCACGAATCGATGATGATGCATTCCGATAGGCGCGGGCAAGAGGCAGGGCTGTGCGACCGCTGCGACTGGCACCGCTGGCTGGACAATGATCGGGGTTCGCGCTTCCTGCGGTGCGGGCTGTCGGACACCGATCCCCGTTTTCCGCGATTCCCGCCGTTGCCGGTCGTGGCGTGTCCCGGCTTCACCCCCAAAGCCGGTAAACTAGACCCCGACCGTTCCTGATTTCACCATGCACACGATTCAGCCCGCCCGTCTCAAACCCGGTGTCACCCTCGACCACCTACCGGCCCCCACGCCTCAGGCGGAAGGGTCCACCACGTTTATTCGTGGCCGTGCCCTGATCCTCTGGGACCCGAAGGCGCCGGCCGGCACCAAAAAGCTCGACGCCATCGATACCGACCAGATCACGCCGGCCGCCGATTGTGTGTCTGAAAGCCTCGATACCCTCGACGAGCGGTGGAAATCCGGGTCGTTCCGGCACCTCATGCCGGATTTCCGCGCACGGGTCCATCGTGGCGAGACGTTTTTGATTGCCGGAGACCGATTCGCGATCGGGTCGTCGCGGGAAATGAGCCCGGCCGGCCTCAAAGGGGTGGCCGAAGAAGTCGGCCTGGAGATGGTCATCATCGCCGGCAACAACATGGGCGACATCTTCCGGCGCAATTCGTTCAACCTCGGCCTGCACGTCGTGCAGTGTCCCGAGGCGGTGGCCGACGCGAAAGACGATGACGAGTTCACGTTTGATCCCGTGTCGCGTGCCATCCGCAATGTGACGCAAGGCAAGGACTACATCCCGGTGCCGCTCTCCGCCAAGGAAGAAGAGATTCGCCGGGGCGGCGGCATCTTCGCGGTGGGTCGCCGTGAGTTCAAGGCGTCGGTTGAGCGCACGCCGTCGCTCGACTGGGCGGATCCCGAACTCGCGAAGGGCATGACGACCACCGAGCAGATCATCTGGGCGCATCGGGTCGATCGCGATCTGGCGCGCGCAGACTTCAAGCCCGGCGCGACTGTCCGGGCGTTTTCCGATCTGCTGCCGGCCTCGGACGGGACCGCACCGTTTTCGATCCACACGTTCAACCAGATCACCGGCGGCAACACCATCGACCCTCGTCAGGCGGCCGTCGCCAACGACCACTTCGTCTTCACCGGTAGAGACGATGACG
>JBKJTD010000338.1:0-3537 GCA_046590915.1 Vicinamibacterales bacterium | reverse complement strand
GTGTGCGTCCGTTCACGGCCACCGACCAGCCGAACCGGTCTTCAGCCCGGCGGTGCCGGAGTCGCGCATGTCTTTGTGAGATCCGCCGGGAACTGGGTCGCGCAATCGACGCTGGCGGCTTCCGATCCCCAGCCTGGCGACATCTTCGGCGGCGCCATCGCGCTCGACGGCAATCTGATTGCGGTGGGCGCCACCGGCGACGACACGGCCGCAGGCATGAACGCGGGCTCGGTGCAAGTCTTTGCCCGCAACGACGCGGGCACGCCGGCTGATCCCGTTGACGACAGCTGGGCGCTTGACGCGATGGTCACGCCGGCCGACGCGAACGCGTTCGTTCTCTTCGGCGTGTCCGTGGATCTTGACGATGGCGTGATGGTGGCCGGAGCGTGGGGCGACAGCACGTTCGGGAATCTGGCGGGAAGCGCGTACGTGTTTCGGCGGGTGGCGGGGGTGTGGGTTCAGGAAGCGAAGCTCTTCGCGTCAGACGCTGGCGCAGGCGACCGCTTCGGCGTGTCCGTGGCCCTCGACGGCGACCGGCTCGTGGTGGGCGCAAACGGAGACACGGCATTTCAGGGCGCCGCCTACGTGTTCGAGCGCGTCGGGGCCTCCTGGATCGAACGCGCCAAACTCGCGCCCGCGCAAGGTGCTGGTGCCGTGCAGTTTGGGCGCCGCGTGGCGATCGACACTGACACCGTCGCCGTCAGCGCGACGGAAGAGGCGTTCGCAGCCGGCCGCGTCTACGTGTTCCGTGGGTCGGGCGGGGCCTGGGCGCTCGAATCCACGCTTGCGGCGAGCGACCAGAAGCCCACGAAGCGCTTCGGTTCAGGTCTCTCGCTGAGCGGACGGCTGTTGGCCGTAGGGTCGCATCAGTTTTCGTCTGGACCGGGCGCGGCGTATCTGTGGGAGCGCGAGGGCGCACGCTGGACCGAGCGCGGCCGCTTTGCGGCCTCCGACGGCGCCCTTGGAGACGCGTTCGGTTTCTCGGTGGATCTCGACTATTTTCGGATGGCCGCGGGCGCGCCACTGGCGGCTGTCGGTGGCCCGAGCGCCGGGGCCGCGTATGTTTTCGACGTGTTGACGCCTCAGGAGCAACTGGATGCGGTCATTGACGACGTGCAGGACCTTGTCGATGCCGGCGTACTCAACAACGGACAGGCCAGGTCGCTGTTGGCCAGGCTGAACGCGGCGCTGCAGGCACTCGCGCAGGACAGCCTCGCGGTCGCCATTCAGCAACTACAGTCGTTCGTTCGCCAGGTGGACGCGTTTGCCGGTGCCGGCCTGTTGTCGCCGCAAGAGGCATCCGCGCTTGTTGCCGCGGCTGAGGCCCTCATTGCTCGGTTCCGGGAATAACGCGTTCGGCTCGGGTTGGTCGGCGTGACAGTCTTGTTGTTGCCGGGTGAGTCGGTGTAAGCGGCGCCGCAGTCGCCCGTCTCGGTTACCTGCGTCAGTCTCGAGGCGGAACAAGGAGTGAGCCCGCGCCACCAATTTGTGATTTGCACCCCTCACCTTCGATTGGCGTTCGGTTGCGGAATCGCCGCACTCGTAGTCAGCGCAGACCCGGCTGCGGTCCAGGGGGTGAACTCTCCTGGCGCCCAGACGGCTGCTCGCATGGCGGCGGGCAGGGCACCATGGCAGCGCATCGCTTTCCAGCCGACTACGACGGCATCATCGCGGGCGCGCCCGGAACCGCTGCGAGTTATGGATTCAGAGTCCGGGGTCTGTGGTGGGCCAAGGCCATCCTCGAAGACCCGGCTGGTGTCATTCGACCAGCCCCGCAAGGCCAGTCGCTGGCGCCGCTCCTGCGCGGTCAGCCTGGCTGGAGCGCGCGACCGGTGATCCTGGACCACTTCGCCACCGATGCGGCGACAGGCCAGTTGCGGGGGGAGCTTGCAGTCGTTGACGGGAGATGGGGCGCGTCACTGTGGGTCGGACCGCAGCCGGCCGTCCCCGAGGCCCGCCGCCCATGGCCGCTCCTGCTCTTCGATCTCTGGAACGCCCGCTGTGCATCGTGCCGGTCAACACGCAGCACGAGGATCTCGTGGACAAGTAACACGAAGTTCCTCCAGGACCAGTGGAAGGATCACCAGGCGCTGGCAAAGCCGTTCAAGCCCGGACCGAAGACCGTCCTGACGCCCGAACAACTTGAGCGCCGGCGGTCGCTGGGGTACATCAGATAATCAGTGACCCGCTGGAGTCCCCGATGGACCGGCGCGGTGCATAGCTGCGAGTATTGGGCTTGGGCCGCTTGAACCCTTGCGGGCTACAAAAAAGTTAGCTGGCGTCTGACAGGGGCCTGCTCGAGTGGAGAGTCACATGCATCGCGCAAGGGTGTTTCGGCGCATCTCCCGCATCATCGCAGAGGAGGACACGATGTTGACGCTTCGGCCGAGGGGGCATGAGCTCCGATCTTCCGCGTCAAGGCATCCGACGAACGCGCGCGCAGGTCCGGAGGCCTCGCGGATGTATCGATGAACAGCGGATCCTCAACGTAGTACGTGCCCAAGGTCCAGCCACTGTCCAGGCTGGTGTTCCTCGCGTTCCCCCACATGATGGAGTTGTACACGGTACCGGCAGATTCGCCCGTGCGTGAGTGGCCGACGGCATGGCCTCTGCTGTCACCTGTGATGGCGCTGAAGATGTTATTCCGGATGCAGACAGCAGAGGTGTTCGTGTTGAGGATCCCGTAGGCGGCGCCGCCATTATTCCAGAAGGTGTTGTTCACCACGATCGAATTATTCCCGGCCAAGGTTCCGATCGCGCCGCCGAAGTTTATCGCTCCGCTGTTTCCGGGATGCGCCGGCAACTGCCCGAAGCGCGAGAACACGTTGTTACGAATCGTTTGAGCGCCCGGCGAGCCTCCTCCACACGATGCAGTCACATAGACCTGCGCTTTGCCTCCACTACGATCGAAGTGGTTTCCGGAAATGAGGTTGTTTGCGGAAGTGCCGCAGATGGCCAACAACACGTCGTAGACTGTCGGAGTGCGGCCATTGCCGTCGAAGAAAGACCCTTCGATAACGGTGTTCGAGCCTTCCACACGCACCATCACCTCCATGGGCTCGGGAACATATCCGGGCTGCCCATTGCCTCGCGAGCGCACGGTGTTGTCAATGTTGGTGTTAATAAAGCGAAGGCCACTGACCACAACGCGGTCGGCTCGAATCCGCAAGGTGAGGTTGTCCTCCACGTCCCCCGAGCTGCCATCCTCCCTCGAATCCGCATCCATCGTCGGCCGCGTTCCCGCCGCCGCGCGCAGAATGATACGGTGCGTGGGATCGGTGATCCGCGCATTCATGTCCACCTGACCGTACGTCCCGCTGTCCATGAACTGGATGATGTGATCGCCGGGATTCCCTGTGATATCTGCAGGAATGGCAGCGTAGGCGCCGAACGGACTGCGATACGCTCTCGTCGGATCATTCGGGGTGGCGCTGGCGTCGCTCCCGGCGCCCGCGACGTAGTACATCGTGCCCGGGTACGTGGCCTCGATGTCGCTTCCGGCCTCCGCGAGCTTTCCATCCGCTGGATCGCACGCGG
>JBKJTD010000330.1:0-2797 GCA_046590915.1 Vicinamibacterales bacterium | reverse complement strand
ACAGGCACGCCCTTGAGCTTGTCGAGGATCGCCTGGACGGGTGGGCGCACGACCACCATCTTCGCCAGCAGCGCCTGTGCAGCCGCATAATCGCCCACGGCTTGCATCGTCATGATGTCGCGCGTGAGGTTGGTGACCGCCTCGCGGATCTTGTCGGCGACGATGGCGAAGGTGCCGTCGGGGTTGACGATGACGGCGCCGGCGTCGAGCAGGTAGTTGAGCTGCAGCACCTGGCCGCGCCCGTGGGCGGAGGTCAGGCCGAAACGAATCGACCGGAACGAGGACGCGAGAAACGTCGTGTACATCGTGCGCGCGATCTCCGGCGAGACCGTGCCCTTGTCGGCGAGCTGTTGCAACGCCCAGAGACCGGAGATGTCGGCCTTGGCTTCTTCAATCGCGCTGTAGGTGTCTTTGAGTGCCTCACGCACGGGCGTGCCTGGCAGGGAAGCCCCGTGCACGACATGGGGTCCGAGTCCGTGCATGAGTTCGTGCATCAGGATGTGCGTGAAGAACGCGTCAAACGACACCTTATCGCGATCGGCCGGCGCGATAGCGACCTGCGCGATTGGCGTGAGCACGTACTTGAACTTGGCCTCCTGCGTGTTCTTGAGCATCACGCGCTTGGAGCCCTTCTCCCGGATGACGCGTTCGTCGTTGGGCAGGTTGAACGCGGCAGTCTGCACGCCCCGATTGCCATCACCGGCACTGAACACCACGTTGACCACCGGCATCGGGGCCATCGCGCCAATCTGGGGATTGCGATACCGCGCGTCGATCGGGAGCGCGTTCTCGAGGCCCTGCAACTGCGCACCGAACACGTCCAGCTTGCGCGTCTCTGCTTCGTCACGCACCGTGATGAAGGCCTCAAACGCCGCCTTGTAGCCGAACCAGCCGTCTTCGTACGTCTCGTACGGCCCGATGGTGGGCTCGATGGTTGCATCCATCTCCATCCAGGCGACGTCGGAGAGGTAGTAGTCGTTGGACTTGAACGCCTGCGCGCGCAGTTCCAGGAAGCGCCGCAACGTGGGTTGCGTCGTCAGTGACGCTGCGCGTTTGAGATGCGCAGCTGCCGCGTCGAGGGTGTTCTGATACTCGACGGAGTAGGGAACTGCGGTGAGGGCCCCTGACCCGTTGCGGCGGATGGTGGAGAAGAACCCCAGCGCGAGGTCCCGGTCTGCGCCCGTCAGGGTGTCCATCCACTGTTGAACTTCTTCCTTGGTCGCGTCAGCGGGATAAAAATTCGCCTGCGGCGGCTTGACGCCCACGCCGGGCACAAACGGCGTGTTTTCATCGAGGCGCGACCACGGGCCCTTGTTGACCACAAAGTAATGCAGGCGCCGACGGCTTTCCTCCGACTGGTCGGCGGCCAATTGCACCAGGGTGCTGGCGTTGTCGGCCCATACCTGCTGCATGAAGAGGCCATCAAAGAGCCGGGCCGCCGCCACCATCTCATCGAGCGCCTGGCGTTCGTTGGCGGGCAAGCTGGCCAGATCGACGCCGATGTCCACCGGCGCATAACGGGCGATCTGGGTCTCGAGAGGCGATGGCGTCACAGTGGGCTCCATAGGGGGGGCTTCGGCGGTACAGGCCGGAGTCATGGCAAGGGGCAGAAGCAGGACAGAGGCCGTGAAGGCGTTCCGCAGCAGGGTCATTGACTGATTTTGCACGAAATTGCACCGGCGGCGTGTGCCTTCATAAAACGGCAGGAGGTACAATAAAGGGCTGAGGAATGAGGCAATGAAGAACATGGCACCTGATGACGCTGCTGCCCTTGAGTCGATTGAAACCCGCGAATGGCTCGACTCGCTCGACTACGTGCTCGAAACCGGCGACAAGAACCGGGTATTCCGCCTCCTGGATGCGTTGCGCACCCGGGCACGCGGTGCGGGATTCCGTGAGCCGTTTTCATCCAATACGCCTTACATCAACACGATTCCGGCCACTGAGCAGGTCCCGTATCCCGGTGATCGCGAACTGGAACGGCGCATCAAATCATTCGTTCGTTGGAACGCGCTGGCCATGGTCGTGCGCGCCAACCGCGAGTCGGACGGCATCGGTGGTCACATCTCGACCTACGCGTCGGCCGCGACGTTGTATGAGGTCGCCTTCAACCACTTCTTTCGCGGCAAGGACGCCGGCCACGACGCCGACCTGATTTATTTCCAGGGCCACGCCTCCCCTGGCATTTACGCGCGTGCCTTCCTGGAAGGCCGCCTGGACGAACAACACCTGCGCAACTTCCGTCACGAGCTGCGCGAAGGGGGCGGACTGTCGTCCTATCCGCACCCATGGTTGATGCCCGAGTTCTGGGAATATCCGACGGTGTCGATGGGCCTCGGTCCGCTGATGGCCATCTACCAGGCGCGGTTCAACAAGTATCTCGAGAATCGCGGCCTCAAGCCGGTGTCCGACCAGAAGGTCTGGGCGTTTCTGGGAGACGGAGAAACCGACGAGCCGGAAGCCCTCGGCGCGATCTCACTCGCCGCGCGCGAGAAACTCGACAATCTGATCTTCGTCATCAACTGCAACCTGCAGCGGCTCGACGGGCCGGTGCGTGGCAACGGCCAGATCATCCAGGAACTGGAAGCGGTCTTCCGCGGCGCGGGCTGGAACGTCGTCAAGTGCCTGTGGGGTTCCGAGTGGGACGAACTGCTCGCGCGCGACGAAGAGGGACTGCTCGTCCGCCGCATGGGAGAAATTGTCGACGGTGAATACCAGCGCTACGTCGTCGAAGATGGCGCCTACCTGCGCAAGAATTTCTGGGGCGCGGATCCGAGGCTGGAAGTGATGGTCAGAC
>JBKJTD010000228.1:0-2565 GCA_046590915.1 Vicinamibacterales bacterium | reverse complement strand
AGGGGGGATCTTGAACTGGTCGCATTGCCTCCCGGCATGACCCTCGCTGCCGCGAGCGCGCGCCTGCGCGCCCACCCGTCGGTGGAATTCTCCGAGCCAAACTGGGTGTATCAGCACCAAGCCACCTCCAACGATCCGTATTACACGAATGGTTCGCTATGGGGCATGTATGGCGATGCGCTGTCGCCATCGAACGCCTTCGGCAGCCAGGCCAACGAAGCGTGGGCGGCTGGTCGCACCGGCTCCGGCAGCGTCTATGTCGGCATCATTGACGAGGGCTTCATGTTCGGTCACGCCGACCTTGCGGCCAACGCGTGGTCGAATCCGTATGACCCGGCCGACGGTGTCGACAACGATGGCAACGGTTATGTGGACGATGTGCGCGGGTGGGATTTTGATGGCAACGACAACACGACCTTCGATGGCACCCATGACGACCACGGCACCCATGTCGCCGGAACGATCGGCGCGGCAGGCGGCAACGGCGCGGGTGTCGCAGGCGTGAACTGGAATGTCACGATGATTTCCGGCAAATTCCTCGGGCGTCGTGGCGGCACCACCGCCAACGCGATCAAGGCCGTCAACTACTTTACCGATCTGAAGCGACGCCACGGCCTGAATATCGTGGCCACCAACAATTCATGGGGTGGCGGAGGATTTTCGCAGGGATTGCTCGACGCGATTAACGCCGCGGGTGACGAGAGCATTCTCTTCATCGCGGCGGCGGGCAACGGCGGCAGCGACGGCGTTGGCGACAACAACGACACCACCGCCACGTACCCATCCAACTATCAGTGCACCAATGGCGGCACGCGCGGATGGGACTGCGTGGTGGCGGTCGCGTCGATCACGAGCAGCGGGGCGCGTTCAGGTTTCTCGAACTACGGCGCAGCCACCGTGGATATTGGCGCCCCTGGCTCCGCCATCTACTCCACGCTGCCTGGCAAGAACGGTGCGTCGACTTACGGCTCCTACAGCGGCACATCGATGGCCACCCCGCACGTGACCGGTGCCGCCGCGCTTTATGCCGCCTCACATCCCACCGCGTGGGCGTGGACGATCAAGGACGCGATCCTTGCGGCGGCCGTCCCCACGGCGTCCCTGTCGGGCCGCACGGTCACCGGCGGGCGGCTCAACGCGAGCGGGTTCTAGTGCAGGCTAGTTGATCTTTTTCCGCTGCACGTGCCACGTCGCCTCACGGCAGAGGGTGCAGTTGGGGCCGCTGAACATGCGCCCGGCCTCGCGGTCGCCGCGCAATTGCCACGAATACCACGCCGCCGCGATGCGACCGAGCGAGCCTCCGTTGGGAAGCCCGTAGGTGCCCACGTGGCCCAGGCCGTCCTGCCACGCGTGGAACGCCGGCACCTTGCTCAGGTAGTTGAACGTGTCCTTACCACCCTGGTAGGCGGTATCGAGAAACTCGTCGCCGGTGATGATGATCGTCGGTGTGTGGATGGCGTCGAGGCGCGTGCGGCTTGCCGCCGCCTGCTCTGCGGTCACCGCGCGCCCCTGGGACGATTCCAGCCTGGTGCCGCTATGGAAGATGCCGATCGTCTTGAGCCGCGGATCGGCCGCAAACGTCGTCGTCAGACCTCCTCCACACGATTGGCCACCGGCGCCAATTTGCGCGACATCAAGCCGGTTGAAAAACGGGCTCCCTTGTCGGCTATTTTGCGCGATGGCCCAGTCAACGGCCTGGCGCATGTGTTCCACCGTTGAACGCGTCGAACGCAGGGGCTCGGTCGGATCGTTTTCCACAGGCGGCGCGGGCGGCGGGGCCGGGGGCCCGCCCGGACGCGACACGAAGGGGTTCTCCTGCGCACCAACCTCGAGCGCGATGTGCCCCATGCGGCCCGCGGAGACGACGAGCACACCGTGGCTCGCAATTTCCGTCAAGAATCCCCGAGATCGGTTGCCCGCGTGCATGCACGACCCATTGGCCCACACGACGATCGGCAATCGCCCCGCCGCAGCCGGCATGTTCACCGGATGGTAGATGACATGCTCCGGCAGACTCGGGTCGGTGGCCATGATGGCCTTGTAGGGCCCAGTGCCCAGAGGCGTCTCCGGCGTGAAGTAGGCGGGCACGCCGAACGGCAGGAGTCGTCCCTGCCCGTCTCGACCGATGCCAGCGGGCGGTGCCGGTGACAGGGCCGCCTGTTGGGCACCCTGTTGAGCCGCGACCACCATGCTCAGCGATTGCACGAACAACGCGGCGCCACCTAGGTAAAGTGCTTTCCTCGAGAGTCTCATCGCCGCTCCTTGATGCTGGGATTCTGGGTTCCGCAGTGAATCCTAGAGGCCAAGTGGGCGCGTAGCAAGGATGTAACGGTAGGGCTACGGTACTCGGCCGCCAGGAGTCCGGCGATTTATGCGATCGAGCGGTGGAGCTCCTTGTGGATAATCCCGAGCATTTTGTCCGCTGTGTAGGGCTTCGGAATGAAGTGATGGACGCCGGATTCCATCGCCTTGGCCACTCCGCTGTTGATGGGCAACCCGCTGGAGACGACAATCTTGACTTCGCGATTGACCGATCGCAGCGCCGAGACCAGCGCCACCCCATCC
>JBKJTD010000114.1:0-11489 GCA_046590915.1 Vicinamibacterales bacterium | reverse complement strand
AGGCGTTGGCATCTTCATCAACGCCGTAAAAATCCCGCTCGGTGCCGCGGCCGGCGATGTGGCTGCACATGGGGTCGGTCGGCCCCGCGCGTGTCGTCACGCCGAGTGACAACCAGTTCGCGCCGCCGGCGCCCTACACGATGGTCAACAACCAGGAAACGTTGCTGCACCGCAGCGACCTGATCTTCATCGACGCGATGGGCACCGGATTCAGCCGCATCGCCGGCCGCGGCACCGAGCGGGATTTTTACGGCGTTGATGAAGATGCCAACGCCTTCGCGCAGTTCATCACCACATGGCTCAGCCGGAACGGACGATGGAATTCGCCGAAGTTCATCATCGGTGAGAGCTACGGGACATTCCGCGGCGCGGTAGTCGCCAACGTGCTGCACCAGCGGGGCGTGCACCTCAATGGTCTGAATCTATTGTCGATGGTGCTCGACCTGTCGAGCATTACGTTCGGAGCCGGGGATGACCGTCCGTATATCTACTACTTGCCCAGCTACGCAGCCGTCGCGTGGTATCACGGCGTCCTGCAGAACAAGCCGGCGTCGCTCCCGCAATTGCTCGAGGACGCGCGGCGGTATGCCGTGTCTGAGTACGCGGCGGCACTGATGAAAGGGTCGGCGCTGACAGATGCCGAGATGACGACCGTCGCCACCCGGTTGTCGTCGTTTACCGGACTGCCGGTGGAGTATCTCAAGCGCGCGAATCTCCGGCCGACGCTCGGGCAATTCAACGCCGAGCTCATGCGGTCACGGCGCCAGACGGCGGGCCGCATCGACGCGCGGTTTGCCGGTGAGATGTTCAACCAGCTCACCGAGACAGCGGAAAATGATCCCTTCAACTTCGCGGTCTCAGGTGCCTACACGGCCGCGGTCAATCATTATTCGCGTGAGGTGTTGAAGTTCGGCGGTGACCGGCCCTACCTCAACACCAATGGCGCGGGTGGCCGTTGGAACTGGGTGCGTCAGGCGGGGGGTCGCGGCTTTTTCCCCAGCGCCCCCAACGTGCAGAACGACCTCGCACAGGCGATGGTCGCCAACCCCCACATGGTCGTCCAGGTGGAGAACGGCTACTACGACATGGCCACACCGTTTTTTCCAGCGGAGTTCACCATGTCGCACCTCGGCATCTCCGAGCGACTGCGGGCCAACATCACGCTCAAGTATTACGAAGCCGGCCACATGATGTATCTGCGCGATCAGGATCGCGTGGCCCTGCGCGACAACCTGGTGTCTTTCCTGGACAACGGCATGCGCGCGCGTCCGCGCTGACGCATCCGCTGGCGTATGATGGCGCCGTTGCTGGCCCCGTCGACCAGTGGAGGGATGTCCGTTGTGATTCACACTGCCCAACGGCACGATCGAATGTTTCTCGAGCGATCCCGAGATGGAAGTCGGCACCTAGACGCTCAATACGCCAGGCGATGTCCGCGCGCGCGCGCAGGCCTTCAATCCACAACCGGATCGCCTCGGCGCGCCGACCGGCATCGAGCGCGGCGAACCGTTGCTGGAGGTAGGCCTCGCGACGCAGATCGTCGGTCAACCACCGATCGACAAATCCGGCACTGACGCCTGCCGCCGCGGCCAGCGCCTCCGCTTGGGCGCCGCCCACACGCTGTGTCCATTCCGCGCGACGGGCCGCCAGCACGTCGGCCGCCGGTTCGGGCGCCTGGAAGCGACGCATGTCCACCAGCACGAGGCGGCGCTCCACCAACGTGTCAACGACGGCGGCATCAGTCGCGTCTGCAGGAACGAACTTCAGCAGGCGCGCCGCCCGCACATCAGACAACGTGACCGGATCGCCATTGACGACCGCCAGGATGCGGTCGATTGTGGTCTGCGGCGCCGACTGCCCACACCAGACCAGCAGGCACACCACCAACGACAGCGCCATCAGAACACCTCCCCAATGCTGAGATGGAATTCCCATCCGCGTTCGCGTCTGCCACTGACGATGCGGCGATCGAACTTGAATCCCAGATCGAGGCGCAGTGGTCCGAGCGGCGATCGATACCGAAGCCCGACACCGGCGGCGCCGCGCAACTGCCGCAGGGACATGTCACCGGCGCGCGCAAACACATTGCCGCCATCGACAAACCCGACCAGGGCGATGTCGGTCCAGAGCTGCGTGCGCACCTCCCCGTTGAGGATGATGACGCCGTTGCCGCCATTGGACAGGCCGTCCACATTCAACACGCCCGGAACACCAAGACGGTCCTGCTGGTAGCCGCGCACCGTGGTGCTGCCCCCGGCAAAAAATCGACGGCCCGCCGGCAGGTCCGCAACCACTTCGATCGCCGTGTTCGTGGTCGGCACCGTCACGAGTCGCGTGAAACCTCGCGCCACACCCACCTGCACACGCCCGCCAATCACCACACGGTTTACACGCGTGAGTCGGCGGAATCCGAAGGCCTGGCCAAATACCTTGGCGAAACCGACTTCCGAACCAATCGACCGCGCGGCCACCTCGGCGTCAAAGCTCATGAGGCCTCCGGCGGTGGGATCAAGCAGATCGTCGCGTCGGTCCCAGACCAACCCTCCGGACACGGCCGAGAGCCGAATCTGTGGAAACAGACGGTCGATCAGCGGCTGGTCCTGCGCGGGAATGCGCGTCTCATACAGCTCGGTTGAGTCAAGGGCGTATCGCCCGAAGAGGCTCATCTGCGCGGACGCGCGGTGCACGCCCTCGGCGTTGATGGCGCGCCGCACAAACGTGAAGGACGTGCGGATCGCGCGCTCAGCGGTGGCGCTCAAGACGGCATCAATGCCTGAACCAAACGCGCGTGGCGCCCGGTAGCTTCCCGTCACACGATATTCACTGATCTCAAGGCCCCGCCCGTCACGATCGGGATCCTCAGGCTCGTTGCGCGAGCCGAGACTGAGACGAGTGAACAACGTCGCCGATCGATTGCCCCCAAACAGATTCCGTCGACCGAGTTCCAGAAAACCCCTCGGCGAGAAACGAATCGCGTCCTCCGATCCCCCGCCCACCGCCGATCGCAGCCGTCGTCCCACCTCGATGCCGCCGCCGTACCCGATCGTCGTGGCCGGTGCTTCTTCGACCTGCACGATCACGTCCACATGACCTTCGGCCCTGCCCTCGCTGGCCTGGGTGATGGTGATGCGCCGGAACGTCGCGAGTTCGGCAAGCCGCCGCTGGCTCTCCACCCGATCCGCCTGCCCGTAGGGCTGCCCCGGCCGCAGCCGCACCTGCGCCAGAATAGTCTCCGTATCAACCCGGCGATTGCCCACGACGATCAGGTGGTCGACGATGGTCTGGCGCCCTTCGCCGATCGTGAAGCTGACGTGAAACGGCGCAACGCTGGCCTGCCGGGCGTCAACAATGACGTTCTGGAAGCCACGATTGAGATACAGCTGCTGGATGGCGACACGGTCCTCCCGGACCTGCGCATCGCGCAAGGGCTGTCCGGTCTGTGAACGCACCACGCGCCGCACCTCGGCCTCGGGGATCTGCCTGGCCCCGGCAATTGTCACCGCGGACACGATCCGCAGCGGACCTTCCACGATGAGCACACGCAGTGACACGCGTCCTTCCTCGACCGGAAGGGCATCGGCGCGGTATTCAATCTGCGCGTCGTATCCGGAGAAGGCGTAGGCCGCCGACAATCGTCCCAGGCGGGCCTCGACGATCTCCTCGACAAACAGATCGCCCTCGTCAAGTGTCAGCAGCCCTCGAATATCCGCCTCACTGAAGTGTGTCTGGCCGGAAAACGTCATTGACGCAATGCGGTACTGCGGTCCGCGCGTGATCGTGTAGGTGACCACCATCCGGTCACCCTGCGGACTCTCCACCCGGCGCGCGACCACCTCCGCCTGCCAATATCCCTCGCGTTGCAATGCCTGACGAATCCGGAACGCCGAATCCTCCAGCAGGTCATCGTCGGCCGAGTTCTCCTGCCGGATGGGAATCCACGCGTCCTGGCCTCCTGCGGGCAGCGGGTCGCCCGCGACGACGATCTCAACGACGGGGCCGGTGTCGACTGTGACTGTGACGTCAACCGCATCATGTCCTGCCGGTGTGGCGAAGTGACCAACGACTGCTTCGTAGTAGCGAAGGGCACGCAGTCGCTCGGCCACCTCGCGGAGGGCATCTTCAGTGGCGCGGCGGCGGTAGGGCGCGCCGGTCGAGAGCCCCGCGCCGGTGGTCAGTGCGTCACGACTCAACGGCGACGTGCCGATCACACGCACCTGCCCGACGCGCTGGCGTGGCCCCGCGTCAACGGTCAACACGAGAGTCGACCGATGCACATCGTGCGTCTGTTCAAGTGATGGCGTGACGACAGGTCTGGAGAAGCCCTCATCGACCAGTGTGCGGGAGACCGCGTCCCTGGCCGCTTCCATCCTGGCGGTAGACGCACGACCGCCAAACTGTTCGAGCACGGTGCGTTCCAGCGCACGACGGTCCAGGCCCAGCGTCCCTCGAAAGTCGATGCGATCAACTGGATGCCGAGGCGTCAGCGCAAACACGACACGCACACCGGCACCTTCGGGCTGCGCGGTGACGACGACATCATCGTAGCGGCCGAGATTGTGGAGATGGCCGAGGCTCTCGCGGACCTGGTCACCCCGGAGCGGCTCGCCGGTGCGCACCTCGAGCAGCGCCAGAAGTGCGGGGGTCACGTCGGGCTGTCCCTCCACTTCAATGTGCACAGACGTGACCGGCCGGCCGAACAACGCGGATGGATCGGCCGGAATCTGCGCGTATGCGTGCGCAACCGGTACGGAGCTCCCGCCCAGCAGCAAAGCGGCACACAGCCGGAGTGCGTGGGGCGTCAGAAGCGGTACCTCACGCGGAAGTCGAGGGCGAACGTACCGTCCTGGTTGCGCGAGAGCACCCACGAGACGCGCTCGCTCTGCGCATACTCGAGCAGCAGCAGGTCGTAGTCGATGCTGGTGGTGCTATCGAGCGAACGCGAGTAGGTCAGAAACACCCGGTTGGAGATCTTCTTTCCGACCGTGATGCGTGCCGTCGGCAATTGCTGGAGCGTTGCCTCGGTGCTGAGCAACGGGGTCACCGTGAAGGTATCGACGTTGAGGGTGCGTTCGACGACGCGGCCCACCTGTGTGGTGATGGGGCTGGTGACCAGCTGGGCGAGCACCGACGACATCAGCTGATTCTGCATCTCCTGGGGCGATTCCAGAGCGCGCAGTTCCGCCCGCTGCAGGTCGGGATTCTGTCCAAGGATGAGTGACAACACGTCCACCTGGGTGAGTGGCGGATCCGAACTCAGGTCATAGGTGAAACCCGACATGGTTCCGGTGAACCGCACATCGATTCGATACTCCTGGGACGGCTGGCGGATCTGGGTGCGCGCTTCGAGGTCAAAGTACGGTTCGATGGCGTTGGGGTTGGTGAACTCGATGTACCCGCCGACCGTGTAGCGATTGCCGAGAAACTCCGTCTCGCCGCGATCGATCTCGACGCGGCCTGCCAGCTGCGGGCGGGCGGCCGTTCCGCTGAGGCGCAGGTCGGGTGACACCACCACGGTGGCGTCGGCGTCGTCGATCAGGCTCAGCCGCTGGCCGACCAGATCCACGGCGAACGTCAGCGGCAGGTCAACGTCGCTGGTGACGGTGATGGGGCCGGCCGTCTCGCCACCGGCGGCCGCCAGACCGAGCAAGCCGGCGTTGCCCTGAAGCCGGCGTGTATAACGCGCCTGGCGAACGGTCACGCGGCCGGAGAGAAGCGCGTTCTGGGTGGAACCGCTGACGGCGAGGTCCGCATCCACGATCGACCTGAACCCTTCAGGAAAGCGTAGATCAAGTCCATCACCGCGCATCGTGACGTTGAGTTCGCCAGGCAGAAACCCGGCGAGGCCGATGGTGCCGCCAAAACGGATTTCACCGGAGCCGTTTCTGCCGCCCGTGCCCATGCGGGCACGCAGCCCATCGAGGCGCACACCGGACGCGTCAAACGTCACGTCGCCATTGATCGCGTCAAGACTGTGCGGAAAGGAGTAGTGCCGCAAGCGTCCATCGGCCAGTGTTGCCTTGCCCCCGTACGTCGGCTTTGAGAGTGTGCCACCCACGGTCGCCGAAATCGCCGCGTTGCCCGAGGCGCGCAGATCGCTGACCACGCCTTGCAGGATGGCGAGATTCGAGGTGCCGTCGATCGTCACATTGATGGCCTCGGTCAGGCGATGGACGGTGCCGCCCAGGGCGAGGCTGGTGCCCTCGCCAGTGAGACGAAACGCGTGGACCGTGAAGACATCCTTGGAGAATCCCATCCGAAGCGGGGTACGTGCGCCATCGGCTCCGATGGGATTGGTGACCTCGAAGTCCAGGAGTCGCAGGTCGGCCTTGTCGATCGTCAGATCAACGTTGAGATTGGACAGATCCGCCGCCTGACCCGTGAATCGCACGGAGCCTCCCACGACGGCGCGCGTATACGGCGACAGTCCAGGTGCCGCAAATCTGAGGAACGGATCCACGGAGGACTCGCTGAAGCGGAGTGTCGCATCCACGTCGTAGGTGTCATTCATCACGACACGGCCCGTGCCAGAGATGGACAATCGGTCGGAGGCCACGTCGAGCTGATCGATGGTCACGAGGTCTCCCTCGATCACCATGTGCGCGGTGGCCTGTCCGATACCCTCATCACCCCAGAACAGGTCAACCACGCGCCCTGACCACTCATAGCGCGGACGCTCATTGCTCCCGCTGCCCCACATCTTGAACGACAGCAGTCCGGTCACATCTGCATCAGGCACCGTAAAACTCACCAGGGACTCAACGGGGATTCGCTCGGCGTCAAAGATGAAGCTGTAGGTGCCCCACTCATTGTTGGCCGGCGCCGGCCAGCCGACATACGCGGCTCCGCGCGCGACGCCGGTGCTCTTGGTGACTTCGATTTCGTCGAGCCGCATGCCCGTACGCTCAAACGATGCACGACCGGTAAAACTCTCGAAGGTCTCTTCCCAACCGGTGCCAGACGCGATACGAATCAACCCGAAGCCCTCTGGGCCTTCGTAGTCGCCGTAGAGGCGCAGATCGGCGAACGTTGTGCCGGTGACCGGCCAGTCGTCGAGCAGGAACGCGTGACGAAAGTCCGCGAGAGGCCAGTCGTCGATTCGGATGCGCGCATCAAACTGTTCGCCACCATCGGTCCGGGGATAACCCAATGAGTACCGTCCGTCAGCCACCATTCTCGGGACGCCGGGTTTGTCGCTCTCGCCCACAAGACTGTTGGTGAGAGTGACGTAGCTGTTCTCGATCACAAGATCCGCCCGTCCACGCCCCCACTCCACATCCCACGAACGAATGCCGTCCGCCTCAAGGTGACCGGCGATGTGCGGCCGGCCGAACCATTTGGTAATCACCCCATCAAACACACCGCGACCACCGATCTCGATCGCCGTGGTGGGTGATCCAAACGCGGTCAACACGCCCGCAAGCAGTCGATTACTCGCCTGCCAGTCGGTGCTGACCACACGAAAAGGCACCGCGGTATTGTCGCGCCAGCCGGTGCTGCCGCTGAACGTCAAGTGTGTGTCCGGGGTCGCAGCCCAGGATTCCGCAAACGTCACGGTGGTCGGTGACATCGTGTAGGTGATTTCGCCTCCAGTCGACTGCGGCGCAAGCACACGAGTGCGGTCAAACGGAGTTTCCTTCGGCGCATAGACCGCTGGCGACGGCAACGTCATGGCTGCCAGCGTGTGGCCGTCGTCTGGGCTGGCGCGCAGCACGCCCTCGCCCTCCATCTCTGCGAACCGCCCGCTGGGCCACTGCATCGTGTGCCAGCCATTGGCGCGGCTGGCCAGTGTGATCCCCTTCCTTCCCATCACGGTGCCAAACTGCGTCAGATCCACATTCCGATATCGCAGCGCCAGATCAGCGACTGTGCCCGTGGTGCTGGTGTCGAGTGCGTACCCAATCTTCGCCACACCGCCGTAAAACGCACTCTCGGTACTCACAACTTCAAGCCGGCTCGGCAGCCACACGACGTGCCCGTTCAGGTTGGGAAAGTCGAGTCCACTCACGCGCAGCACCGGACTGGCGAACTTGCCGTTGACCTCGAAACCACGCTGGTACTTCTGGAAGCGCCCGACATACCGTGCGCGACCGCTGGCCGTAAAGTCCTGCCCATGAAAGAAGAGCTCCTTCATGCGGGCGATATCAATCTCCGACTCCACCGCAAAGTCCTGCTCCGGCCATCGCTCCGCATTAATCGTTCCGGTGAGGCGCGAACGGGATCCGTCGGCCACAATGTCCATCTGATGCACGCGCAACATGGGTCCGTCGACCGTGAATCGCGCCGACATGGCGTCAACCCTGACGGGCTGGTACTTCTGGATGTTCACGGTGCCACCCTCGAAACCCAGCGTGGACGCGTATTTCCTGAGGGCCGGCGCAAAAACGAAATTGATGGCCGCGTTTTCACAGGTGATGTTCCACGGCAATACGTGGTCGATGTACCGGAAGTGCCCATCGCGGGCAAACACGTGGTTGACCGTCACAGACAGGGAACTGCCTCCGCCGCCACGCGGCCTCAGACGTGGCGTACTGTTGCGCCCGGCCCAGCTCTCGACCTGAATGGCCCATCGGTCAATTTCTATTTCGAGCATCAGTTCGCGCGTCAGCAGCGCGCGCCACGGGACCGAGATGAAGACGCGCTCGGCGCGCAGAAACGGCGTGGACTCGGGCGTCACGCCCTCGATGACAACGGTGCTGGCCACAAAGCGGCCGGACCACAACTCGACGTGCAGGGACTCGATGTGGAGCGGACGCTCGAGATACGCAGAGGCCGCCCGCTCGGCCCGATCACGCAACCGGGGCCCGAGATCGATCGTGATGAGCGAGATCACAAATGCCGCGACGACGGCGGCCAGCAGGTACAGCCCCCAGCGTGTCCAGCGGCGAAAGTCCGTCACCTCACCACTTTACTCAATCACAATGAGGAGTCGGCCTGCTTCCACGGAGACACCTTCCGCCACCGCAATCTCGGTGACGCGGCCGGCCTTGGGGGCACCGAGCTCGTTTTCCATCTTCATCGCCTCGACGACGATCAACCCCTGCCGATGCGTCACCTCATCGCCAACCGCCACAAGGATGCGAACGACGCGCCCAGGCATGGGCGCGTTGACGCGCTGGGCGCCCGCCCCGGAGGGCCCACCGGGGCCGCGCCGGCCGTGGCGCTGGCCGTCCACCACCACCTCGACATCGACGTGCGGCAACTGCACGAGCCATTCGCCTGCGGCCCGTGGAGTCGACGCGGCTTCAAGGGATCGACCATCCTCAAACACGAGGGACAGCCCCACATCGGTCTGGCGGACATCAACCGCTGAAGCGTCTCCATCCACCCAGACCTGAAAGCGACCGTCGGGTGTCCGCTCGATCTGGAGCGTGTGCGCGCGACCGGCGACTTCGACATCGAATCTCATCGAAGCCCCTCCTGCCGGGCAGCACGGCGCCATCCGCTGGTCACGGCCGTGGCCACCGACGTGCCTGAGGCCTGATGCGCGCGCAGCCACGCCGCAATCGCGGCCACCAGCGCGGCGTCTCGCGAATCCTGTTCGGTGGGTTCAACAAATGAGCGGCCCTGCCGCGATGCGAGAAGTCCATCGAGATACGTCGTGTCGAAGGCCCCCGACGCAAACTCGGGCTGCCCGACCAACCACCGGAAAAACGGAAGCGTCGTCTTTACCCCAGCCACGCGGTATTCACCCAGCACACGGCGCAGGCGTGCAATTGCCTGGGGACGGTCTTCGCCCCAGACGACGAGTTTCGAAATCATCGAATCGTAAAAGAGCGGAATCTCAAACCCTGCGGAGACTCCCCGGTCGTCGCGCACTCCAGGTCCGCCAGGCACGCTCAGGCCACGCACGAGACCAGGCGACGGCATGAATCCCTGATCCGGATCCTCCGCGTAGATGCGGCACTCGATGGCGTGCCCACGCGGCGTCAGGGCCTGCGCCGGATCGATCGTCAACCGCTCGCCCATCGCCACGCGCAGCTGCCAGTGAACCAGGTCGATGCCCGTCACCAGTTCGGTCACAGGGTGTTCCACCTGCAGGCGCGTGTTCATCTCGAGGAAGTAGAACCTGCCATCCTCGTCGAGCAGAAATTCGATGGTGCCCGCATTGGTGTAGCCGACCGTCCGCGCGACGGCGGCCGCACATTCCGCCATCGCCGTTCGCGTCGCCGGATCAAGCGCCAGTGACGGTGACTCCTCGACCACTTTCTGATGCCGACGCTGGATCGAACATTCCCGCTCGACAAACGGGATCACCGTGCCCGAGGCGTCGCCCATCAACTGAATCTCGATGTGACGCGGCTTGAGGATCTTCCTCTCGAGGTACACGGCCGAGTCGCCAAAGGCCGACCCGGCTTCCGATCGGGCGGTACGGACGGCGGCGAGCAAATCATCGGGCGTGGCCACCGTGCGCATGCCCTTGCCGCCGCCCCCGGACACGGCCTTCACGACAAGGGGGTAGCCGATGCCGCTGGCCGCGGTCGCGATCTCCTCATCAGAGGCATCGTCTGCAAACGGCGTCTCGGTGCCGGGCACGACGGGAACGCCGGCCGCCATCGCGACCCGGCGGGCGCCGGTCTTGCTGCCCATGCGCCTGATGGCGTCTGGAGAGGGTCCGACAAACGTGAGACCGGCATCCACACACGCCTGTGCGAAGTCCTCGTTCTCGGCAAGAAACCCGTAGCCTGGATGGACGAGCGTCGCCCCTGTTTTTCTGGCGACCTCGATCAATTTGTCGATGCGGAGGTAACTGTCGGACGCGGGTCCCGCACCGATGCAATGCGCCTCATCGGCCTGCCGAACGTGGAGGGCGGTGCGATCCGGTTCGGCGTAGACGGCCACCGACAGCAGCCCCATCTCACGGCAGGCGCGGATGACGCGGACGGCGATCTCGCCCCGGTTGGCGACAAGAACTTTGCGCGGCATGGTCACAACGGGATGTTGCCGTGTTTCTTGGGCGGGTTCTTGTCGCGTTTGTTGTCGCAACTGGCCAGCGCCGCAATGAGTTTGACCCGCGTGGAGCGGGGGGAAATGACTTCGTCCACAAATCCACGTGACGCCGCGACAAATGGATTCGCCAGTTTCTCGCGGAACTCGGTCACCAGTTCCGCGCGGCGCGCGACTGGGTCGGCGGCCGTCAGCAGTTCGCGGCGGAACAGCACATTGACCGCCCCCTCGGGTCCCATCACGGCAATTTCCGCCGTGGGGTACGCGAAGTTGAAGTCGGTGCGGATGTGTTTGCTCGCCATGACGCAATACGCCCCACCGTAGGCCTTGCGCGTGATGACGGTAATCTTCGGCACCGTGCACTCGGCAAAAGCGTAGAGCAGCTTGGCGCCGTGCTTAATGATGCCACCGTATTCCTGCGACGTCCCCGGCATGAAGCCGGGCACATCGACAAACGTGATGACCGGAATGTTGAAGGCGTCGCAAAAGCGCACAAAGCGCGCCGCCTTGATGCTGCTCTTGATGTCGAGGCAGCCGGCCAGCAC
>JBKJTD010000088.1:0-12174 GCA_046590915.1 Vicinamibacterales bacterium | reverse complement strand
GCATCCATTTTTTCCTGAAGGCACCAACGTGGAACTGGCGACTGTTGAGGCTCCTGGCCGCGTGCGCATCCTGATCTGGGAGCGAGGCGTGGGGCCGACCGAAGCCTCCGGCACTGGTGCGTGTGGCGCGGCCGTGGCGGCCGTGCATTACGGGGGCGCAACCTCGCCTGTCGACGTCGTCGCCCCAGGCGGCACGCAACAAGTCGACGTCAGTGATGACCAAGTGCGATTGACCGGATGGGCCGAAGTGATTGCCCACGTCGAGTGGTGGGGACAGTCGTGAGACGGTTTCACGAGGCCTCCGGATCCGGCGAATCGTATTCGCCCGCCGAAGATCTGTTCAATCGGCGGCGGCGCACGGCGGGGCTGATTCTGGGACCGCTGATCGCGATTGCGATGTGGCTGCTGCCGATGCCCGGTTTGAATGAAGCTGCGCACCGGCTGAGCGCGGTACTCGTGCTGATGATCGTCTTGTGGATGACCGAGGCTATCCCGCTGGCGGCCACCGCGCTGCTCGGCCCGACGTTGGTCGTGCTGTTCGGCATTGCCCCCGTGCGCGTCGCATACGGCCCCTTCGCCGATCCGATTATTTTTCTGTTCATCGGCAGCTTCATCCTGGCTGAAGCGATGTTTGTCCACCGACTCGATCGCCGGTTGGCCTTCTCGGCGCTGGCGTCACCGTGGATTGGCTCCAGTGCGTTGCGCCTTGTCATCGTGTACGCCGGTGTCGCGGCCGGTCTGTCGATGTGGATGAGCAACACGGCCACAACCGCCATGTTCTTCCCGCTCGGCATGGCCGTGCTGGCGGAGCTGGGGCGGGGCCGCAACAACGACCCGGCGTTTCAACGGTTTGCGCTCGCCATGATGCTCGTCACCTCGTTTGCCGCATCGATCGGCGGCATGGCAACGCCAGTGGGGACCCCACCCAACCTCATCGGAAAAGCGTTGCTGCTCAAGAACGCCGGCATCGACATCTCGTTTGCGGGATGGATGGCGTTTGGTGTGCCGCTGGTCATCATCATGATGGGCGTTGTCACGGTCTGGATGTTGTATCCGGCGGCCAAGGGCGTGGAGCTGAGTGCGCGCGCCACTGAAGGCGTGCGCGACCAGTTGAAAGCCCTTGGGGCGATGACGACTGGGGAGCGCAACGTGGTCATCGCGTTTGGCCTTACCGTGCTGTTGTGGACGCTGCCTGGGCTGTTCTCGCTCGTGCTCGGCCAGACACACCCGACCACGGCGCGCCTTTCGGTGTTGCTGCCCGAGTCGGTGGCGGCCATTCTCGGCGCGCTGCTGCTGTTTGTGCTGCCGGTGAGTTGGCGGGCGCGCAAGTTCACATTGACGTGGGAAGAGGCCTCGCACATCGACTGGGGCATCATTCTGCTGTTTGGCGGGGGGCTGGCCATGGGCGGTCTGGCCGATTCGACGGGCCTGGCCGACGGGTTTGGACGGTGGGTGGTCGGACACGTGCCCGGCGCCGGCACGGTGGGGCTGACGCTGGTCTTTACGGCCGTCGCGATCCTGATGTCTGAAGCCGCCTCCAACACGGCCGCAGCCACGGTCGTGGTACCGACCGCCATCGCGGTGGCCACCGCCGCCGGCGTGTCGCCACTGGAACCGGCTCTGGGTGCCACCTTTGGTGCCAGCATGGGGTTCATGATGCCCATCTCCACGCCGCCAAACGCGATTGTCTACAGCAGCGGATACATCCCCATCGGCGCCATGATGCGATACGGCGTCGTCCTGGACGTCATCGGCTACATCGTCATTGTCACCGGCGTGCTCAGTTTTGGCTGGGTGGTGAGATAACGCGTACCGGGCGCTGACGCGCCTGGCACAATTTGCGATGAGTCATGGCCGAACGCGGCGCGTGACGATCTCGAATTCCTTCTGCAAGGCGGCCAATGCGGCCTCCAACCGGGTAATCGCCACCGGGTATTTACCGTCATCAATTGCCGTGCGCGCTTCTTGCAAGGCAAGAGCACTGGCGGCGACTGCTTTGCGCAGGAGTTGGGCGTTGGCGCCAGTGACGCGCGGGGTCACGGCACCGGAGATGCGGTCGTTGATGGTGGCGGCAAGGGTGTCGATTGCGCCGACGAGGCGTTCGGCCTGTCCGCGGGCCTCGGCTTTGGCGGCGCTGGCGCGTTTGACGGCTTCATAGGCGCGATCGCGCGCATCGAGCGCGGCATTGAGTGCCTGCCGGTAGTCCTGTTGAGTGACGGCCAGGTCGTAACGGACCAGGGCCGCTTCGGCCGCGAGCAATTCGTCGGCGGCGTAGACCTCGGCGGACGCAGCGCGGGCGGCGGCAATCGCCCCTTCGGCCTGACCGCGCTCCTTGGCCGGTGGCTGGGAACACGCGGTCACCGCAGCGAGTGACGACACGACAAGTACGGCAAGAGCGAGGCGACGCATGGGCAGAGCGAGTATAACGCGCCAGTCCGAAACAGAAGGGGTGCAGGAAGGGCCGCGCGAGAAACTGGCGCGCGCCGGGCTGACCGCCATGAGCGACGAGGAACTGCTGGCGATTGTGCTTGGCACCGGCATGGCCAAAGCCTCTGCTGTGGCATTGGCCGGCCTACTACTGGCACAGGCATCGGGCGTGCACGGACTGACCAAAATGACGCTCGACGAAATCCGTCAGACCCGGGGCATCGGCGACGCGCAGGCGGCGCGGGTGCAGGCAGCCATCGAGTTGGGCCGGCGGACGCTGGCACGGCGTCCGGCGCGCCGGCCCCAGTTCATCAACCCGGCTGAGACGGCCGCGTATCTCTTGCCGCGGTTCGGCGCCTTTCCGGTGGAACGGTTTGGCATCGCGCTCGTGGACACCAAACATCGCCTGCTGCGCACCCACATTCACTCGGTGGGCGCGCTGGACGCGTCGATGGCCCACCCACGTGATATTTTCCGCATTGCCGTCGGCGCCGGCGCGTCCGGGGTGGTCCTGTTTCACAACCACCCGTCCGGCGACCCGGAACCAAGCAAGGAAGACGTGGACCTCACCCTCCGCCTGGCCGCCGCCGGCAAGCTCATTGGTGTGCAGGTTGTTGACCACGTGATCCTGGCCGACACCGAGTTCTTCTCGTTCCGTGTGGCCCGAATCCTGATCTAGCGCGCGCGCACGCTACAATAGCGAGGTTGCGAGCCTGATCATGTCCCGTGTCTATCTGACCACCGCCATCGACTATGTAAACAACCGTCCCCACCTGGGCACGGCCTACGAAAAGATTGCCGCCGACGTGATTGCGCGGTATCACCGCCTGGTCGGCGATGACGTACGGTTCGTGATGGGTAACGACGAGCATTCCCAGAACGTATTCAAGCGAGCGAAAGAGCAGGGACTCGACCCGCTGGCGTACTGCGACCGCATGGAAGGTGAGTTCCGCGAGGTCTGGGCACGCCTGCACCTGTCGTTTGACGACTTCATCCGCACCACCGAACCCCGGCACAAGGCGGCCGTGCAGACGATGGTGCAGCGGTCGCTCGACGTGGGAGACATCTACGAAGGGGTGTACGAGGGCTGGTACTGCGTCTCGTGCGAAGAGTTCAAACCAGAAAAGAGCCTGGTCGACGAGCTGTGTCCCGTTCACCGCATCAAGCCTGATTGGATCAAGGAGAAGAACTACTTCTTCAAGTTGTCCAGATACCGCGACGCCCTGCTGGCGCATTACGCGCAGCACCAGGATTTTGTGGCGCCCGAGTCCCGCAAGAATGAAATGCTGCGGTTGCTCGAAGGCGGGCTCGACGACATCTCCGTCAGTCGCGCAGGGCAGGCATGGGGGATTCCGCTCCCCAACGATCCCGGCAGTGTCGTCTACGTCTGGTACGACGCCCTGATCAACTACGCAGCCGCGGTCGGCTATGGCACCGACGACGACTCGTTCCAGACGTGGTGGACGCAGGCCGGGGAGTCGCCGCGAACGGTGTTGCACCTGGTTGGCAAAGACATCACGCGATTTCACTGCGTCGTCTGGCCGGCCATGCTGATGAGTGCCGGCTTGCCACTGCCGACAAAGATCTTCGGACACGGGTGGGTCCTGTTCAGGGGCGAGAAGATGAGCAAGTCGCTTGGCACCGTCATCGATCCGCTGGCGGCGGTCGAAAAGTTCGGGCCCGACCCGCTGCGTCTGTATCTCACCAAAGAGATCGTGTTCGGCAATGACGGCGACTTCTCCTGGGATCGCTTTGAGGAAAAGTACAACGCGGATCTCGCCAACAACCTCGGCAACCTCGTGAGCCGTCTGACATCGATGGTCGGCCGGTATCGTCAGGGGCGGTTGACCGCCGTGGCGCCGGACCCTGTGCTCGTCGACGCATTTGCAGCCGTTGAGGCGGAATGGCGCGAGGCGCACGCGCGCCTGGCGCTCGATGAGGCGTGCGCGACGGTCTTCAAGTGGATCGATCGCCTCAACGAATACATCGCGACCTCGGCACCGTGGCACCTGGCGAAAGCAGGGGACCAGCCGGCGCTCGACCGCGTATTGTGGTCGGCGAGCGAAGGCCTGCGCCTGGCCGCCACCATGCTCTCGCCGGTGATGCCTTCGTCATCCACAGAAATTCTTGAACGACTCGGTGAACCCCCGTCGTTCACCTGGGCGTCCGCGCGCGAGTGGCGCGCGACCGGCGACCGTCGTGTGACGGTCAAAGACGCCCTCTGGCCCAGACTTGAACCCAAGGAGACCGACGTGTCCGACCCAACCCCACCCACACCACCCACGCCACCAACTTCACCCACGCCATCCGCCTCCGCTCCGGAGGAGCTACGGCGGACTTCGCCTGCGTCTGAGTGGCCGCTGGAGTCGCGCATCACCATCGACGATTTCATGAAGATCGATCTGCGCGTCGCCAAGGTGCTGGAGGCCGAGAAGGTCCCCAACTCCAAGAAGCTGATGAAGCTGAAAATCGACCTCGGCTCGGAGCAGCGTACGCTGGTGGCCGGCATCGCGGAGTCCTACGAAGCCGAAGCGCTCGTGGGGCGCACGGTGGCCATCGTCGCAAATTTGAAGCCCGCGAAACTGATGGGCATCGAGTCGAATGGGATGATCCTGGCCGCGAGCTCAGACGGCGGCAAGGCCACGCTGGTCGCGTTCGAAGCGACACCGGCGCCGGGCACCCGAATCAAGTAAACAGCTGTGAAGCTCTACGACTCGCATTGCCACCTGGCCGACGCGGCGTTTGAGAACGACCTTGTCGATGTCGTCGCACGCGCCGAGGCGGCGGGTGTCGCCGGGGTGTTGTGCATTCTGTCGTCGGACACTCCAGACGAGTTTGCGCGTGTGCCTGCGGTCAAAGCTGCATGGCCGGCGGTGCAGTTTGCCACGGCGGTTCACCCGCATCGGGCGGGCGCCTATGCCGGACGCCTTGACGACGTGGTCACGGTCGTCAAGGCGGCGGTCCACGAAGTCTCGGCCGTGGCGCTGGGTGAGATGGGCCTGGAATATCACTACGACTACGCGCCCAAAAGCGTGCAGCATGAGGTGTTTGCTGCCCAGGTCGCATTGGCGGTCGAACTCAATCTGCCCGTGGCCATCCACACACGCGAAGCGACTGATGACACTCATGCCATTCTCCGGAGCGCCGGGCAGGGGCGCGTTCGCGGCGTGATGCATTGCTTCACCGGCTCCCAGGACGAGGCCCGGAAGGCGCTCGACCTCGGGTTTTATCTCTCCATTCCCGGCATCATGACGTTTCCAAAGGCCGGCGACCTGCGCGATGTCGTGCGGTCGCTCCCGGAAGAATGTCTGCTTGTGGAGACCGACGCCCCGTATCTGGCGCCGGTGCCGTATCGCGGCAAGCGGAATGAACCAGCCTATCTTCGCGAGACCGTGCGTGCGCTGGCCGAACTGCGTGGAGTGACGCCCGACGCCATGGCACTCCGCCTGCACGAGAACCTGGCCGCGTTTCTCGGGCGGCCGTTCGTTGACACCCCTGTACAGGCTGTGGTCTGATTCTTCAGGCGTACACGCGTAGTTTTTGAAGCCCAAACGAGATACCGATCAGTGAACACATCTGCCACGTCCGTCCCGGATCTCGGCCGGATTTTTGAACCGGTGCGCGACGCGCTCAGCCGCGTCGAACAGGAATTTGCACGCCACCTCGAGTCCAAGGTCGAGCTCATTCCGCAGATGGGCAAGTACATCCAGATGAGCGGCGGCAAACGGGTGCGCCCGGCGGTGTTGCTGCTGGCCGCCCGCATGTGCGGCTACACCGGCGACCGCGATGTCCTGAACGCGGCCGTGGTGGAATTCATCCACACCGCCACGCTGGTCCACGACGACATCATCGACGAGGCTGAAACCCGTCGTGGCCGTCTGGCAGCCCATTCACGGTGGGGCAATGACGTCACGGTGCTCTTGGGCGACTACCTCTACATCCGCTCCATGGCCATGGCCCTCACGCAGGACTCGCTGGAAGTGGTCCGGCTGCTGTGTGAGGTCACGTTGCGGATGATCGAAGGCGAGCTGTACCAGCTCACCAAGATGGGTGATGCGGCGATCACCGAAGAGGAACACCTCGAGATCATCCGGCGCAAGACGGCGTTCCTGTTCTCGGGTTGCGCCGAAATCGGCGGCGTCCTTGGCAACTGCAGCGACGTGCAGCGCGTCGCCCTGCGCGAATACGGGTTCAACCTCGGGATCGCGTTTCAGATTGTCGACGATGTGCTTGATTACACGTCGGATGAAAAGGTGCTGGGCAAACCCATCGGCGGGGACCTGCGCGAAGGCAAGGTCACGTTGCCCATTATTCTGCTGCAGCAGCGTACGGGGCCGGAAGTCGCCGCGCTCATTCAGCAGGTCGTCACCGATCGGCAGGTGACACCAGAGGCCTGGAATTCCATCAAGTCCATGCTGGCCACGCACGGCGCGACCGAAGCCGCCTATGACAAGGCGCTCGAATATGGCCGCGCCGCGCGTGAGCATCTGCTCAACGCGTTTCCGGAGTCGGTGGAACGTGACGGGCTGGTCTCGCTGGTGGACTACGTCCTTCAGCGCGACCGCTGACGCACGGGACGATTCCGGTGGACGCCACCACCCGCATCATCGAACTTCGGCGCCTCCTGCGCCACCACGAAGAGCGCTACTACGTCCATGACGCGCCTGACATTTCCGACGCGCAGTTTGACGCGCTCATGCGGGAGCTCCAGGAGCTCGAAGCCGCCCATCCGGAGCTGACCGACCCTGATTCGCCGACCCAGCGCGTCGGCGGCACTCCGGCCGACGGGTTTGTCACCAGCGCCCACATTGAGCCGATGCTCAGCCTCGAGAACGCGTACAGCGCAAGCGAACTGCGCGAATTTCATGCGCGCCTCTGCCGCGCAGCGGGCGTGCCTGAGGACGCCGCGCTGCCGTATGTGGCGGAGCTCAAGATCGACGGCCTGAGCATCGCGCTGACGTACGAAGACGGCCGATTCGTACGGGGCGTCACCCGTGGAGACGGCGTACGTGGCGAAGACGTGACCGCCAACGTCAGGACGATTCGCGCAATCCCGCTTCGCTTGAACGGCACCGTGCCTGCGCTGGTGGAAGTGCGGGGGGAGATCTATTTCCCTCGCGCGGATTTCGCGCGCGTGAATGAAGAGCGTGAGGCCGCGGGTGAGCCACTGTTCGCCAATCCGCGCAACGCGGCCGCAGGCACGTTGCGCACACTCGATAGCGCGGCGGTCAGCAAACGCGGCTTGCGCGCGTTCCTGTATCAGGTCGTCGCCGCGTCAGGGGCACCGCCACTGTCGGACACACACGCGGGCGTGCTCGATCAGTTGCGCGCGTGGGGACTGCCTGTGGAGCCGAACAGGCGCCTCTGTCGGGACCTGGACGATGTGGTGGCGTACTGCGACGTGTGGCGGGACGCGCGGCATCAGCTCCCGTTCGAGACCGACGGGGTCGTCATCAAACTCAACGATCTCGCGATGCGCGCCACGCTTGGCGCCACCGCCAAATTCCCCCGGTGGGCGGTGGCCTTCAAGTTTCCGGCGGAGCAGGCGCGAACCCGGCTGTTGAAAATTGCCGTCAACGTCGGGCGCACCGGCGCCGTTACGCCCTATGCCGTGCTGGAACCCGTGCGCCTGGGCGGCACCACGGTGCAAATGGCCACCCTGCATAACGAGCAGGAAGTCGCACGCCGGGACATCCGGGAAGGCGACCTCGTCCTGGTCGAAAAGGGGGGCGACATCATCCCCAAGGTGCTCGGTCCTGTCCTGGAAGAGCGGCCACCCGGCAGTCTGCCGTGGGTCATGCCGCGCGTGTGCCCAGCCTGCGCCTCGGACCTGAGCAGGCCCGATGATGAAGTGGTCTGGCGGTGTGAGAACGTCTCGTGCCCCACCCGGATTCGTCGTGGCCTGGAGCACTTCGCCGGCCGGCGCGCGATGAATATTGAAGGACTGGGCGAAGCCCTCGCAGACCAGTTGGTCACCGCAGGGCTCGTGCGGTCATTTGCGGACCTGTACACATTGAGTGCCGACCAGCTGTCGGCGCTTGAACGGATGGGGCCCAAGTCGGCCGCGAATTTGATCGCGGAAATCGACAAGAGCCGTCAGGCGGACCTCTGGCGCGTGTTGCACGGCGTCGGGATCCGCCACGTCGGCGAAGGTGTGGCCAAGGCGCTGGCACGCGCGTTCGGCTCGATGCGCACGCTGCGCACAGCGACACTCGGGCAGATCGAAGCCGTGCCGGATGTTGGTGCGGTCGTTGCCCGCACGGTACGTGCGTTTCTCGACGACCCGCGCAGTCAGGCCGTGCTCGACGGCATGCAGTCCAACGGCGTCCGCATGGAGGATCCCCACGCCGGCGACTCGGACATGCAGCGGGTCCTGACCGGAAAGACGTTTGTCTTGACAGGGACGCTGGCTACGATGACCCGCGACGAAGCCGCGGCACGCATTGAAGTGCTTGGCGGCAGGGTCTCCTCGTCCGTCAGCAAAAAGACGACCTATCTGGTGGCCGGCAGCGAGGCGGGCTCCAAACTCGACAAGGCGCAGGCACTGGGAGTGCCGGTGCTCTCTGAAGAGGAGTTTCAGGCTCTTATAATGGCCGGGAGTACATCGTGAAGCCCCTGGCCTGGACCGCTGTTGCCCTTGCCGCCATTGTGAGCTTTCTGCTGGGCCTGGTGGTCGCCGGCGGATCGCCGGGCGGTGCGCGCCGCGGTGTGCTGGCCCCGGCCGCGCTCTCCTCAAGCCCACTCTCAATCTCGGTGGCGCCCGTCGTCCGTTCGGCGGGCACCTCCGTGGACTTTGCGGAAGTGGCCGCGCAACTCAATGGCGCGGTGGTCAATGTCGACGCCGTCGCGAGAGACGACCGCGGCCGTCAGACACCGCGACGGTTTCAGCGTGAGATGTCCGACGAAGGTGGGGTCCCGCGCGAGGGCTCGGGCAGCGGCTTCATCATCGACGCCGCCGGCTACATCCTGACCAATCATCACGTCGTCGAAGGAGCCGATCGCGTGACCGTGACGCTCAATGACGGCCGCGCGTTGCGCGCCACCGTCGTGGGCATCGACCCCGCGATCGATGTGGCGTTGCTGCATGTGGAGGCGGGTGGCCCGCTGCCCACGGCGCCCCTGGGCGACTCTGCGTCAATCAAGGTGGGTGAGTGGGTCTGTGCCATTGGCAATCCGCTCGGGTATGTCCACTCGGTGACGGTGGGCGTCGTGAGTTTTCTCGGGCGCAAGTTGTTTGACCAGAGCCTTGACGCGTTTATTCAGACCGATGCGGCCATCAGCTTTGGCAACAGCGGCGGACCGCTCATCAACAGCGCCGGGCAGGTCATCGGCATGACGACCGCGATTAGTTCGCAGGCGCAGAGTATCGGATTTGCCATCCCGATTAATCAGGTGCTGGCGATCCTTCCGCAGTTGCGGGACCGCGGGCGCGTGGCACGGGGATACGCGGGCGTGATGTTGACGACCGCCACGCCGGGACTCAAGGCCGCGCTGAACCTCGGCGCGGATCGAGGGGCGCTGATCCAGGAAGTGCCCGAGGACACCCCCGCCGCGCGCGCGGGTCTGCGCCCCTATGACGTGATCACCGCGATTGACGGGCGCCCGGTCAACGATGACCAGGCATTGATCCGCGAGATCTCCTCGCGGGTGCCAGGCACGATGGCGCAGTTTGATGTGTGGCGCGATGCCGAGCGGCGAATAGTGGCGATCAAATTGACGGAACGCCCCTTGCCGCCGACCGTGCGCCCAATAAGCGTCCCCGGCGGCGTCCGACCAGTGCTCAGTCCGGAACAGGGCCCCCTTGGAGTGACCGTGCGTGACCTCGATGCGGCCACCATCAAGCGCTTCGCCCTGCCCGATTCGGTCAAGGGCGTGCAGATCATCGACATCGACACGACCGGGCCGTCACGACAGGCGCGACTGCGACGAGGGCACATCATTCTCGAAATCAACCGTCAGAAAGTGACCTCACTCACCGACTTCCAACGGCTCGTGTCCGCCCTCAAGCCTGGCGCCGTCGTGGCCGTCTACGTCTTCGACCCGCTCACTGATGAGCGGGCCATTCACGCCGTGACTCTGGACCCTGCATGAAAGCTCGACTGCTCGTGGTAGATGACGAAGCGGCCATCCGCGACACGATGCGGATGCTGCTTGAATATGACGGCTATGACGTGCTCGTCGCCGGGTCGGGACATGAAGGCCTGGCCATGGTCGAGCGCGAACATCCAGACCTGGTGTTTCTCGACGTCAAAATGCCCGGCATGGACGGACTCGAAGTGCTCAGCCGTATCCGCGGACTCAACGACGCCTTGCCGGTCGTCATCGTCTCCGCACACGGCACGACGACGACGGCGTTGGAGGCCGGACGGCTGGGGGCCTTCCGGTTCATCGAGAAGCCGCTGTCGAAAGACTACGTGCTCGATGCCGTGCGCGAGGGATTGGAGTTGGGCAGTCTGCGCCGTGAAAACCGCCAGCTGCGGTCGGCGCTCGAAACCCGCCACCAGGTGGTCGGCGACGCGACCGGCTTGAAACGTGTCATGGACCAGGTCAGGAAGGCGGCACCGACCAACGCGACGGTGCTGGTCCTTGGCGAAAGCGGCGCGGGCAAGGAACTTATTGCGCGCGCGATTCATCGCAACAGCCTGCGCGCGAAAGAACGATTTGTGCAGGTCAACTGCGCGGCCATTCCCGAAGAGTTGATTGAGTCGGAATTGTTTGGCCACGAGCGAGGGGCCTTCACCGGTGCCACCGAGAAACAGACCGGAAAGTTCGAGCAGGCCGACCGCGGCACGATCTTTCTCGACGAAGTCGGCGACATGAGCCCCAAGACACAGGCCAAGGTCCTGCGGGTGCTGCAGGAAGGCGAAGTGGAACGATTGGGCTCGGCAAAAACCATCAAGGTGGACGTGCGTGTCATCGCCGCGACCAACAAGGATCTCGAACAGGAAATTGCCGAGGGGCGCTTCCGCGAAGATCTCTACTTCCGTCTGAGCGTGATTCCCGTCCACGCGCCGCCTCTGCGCGAACGCCTCGACGATATTCCCGCATTGGTCGCGCACTTCTCCGCGCAGTTCAGCCGTGACAACAATCGACGCCCCGCGCGGTTCTCGGCGCAGGCCATCGACGCGCTGAAGCAGGCGCGGTGGCGCGGCAACGTGCGCGAGCTCAAGAACGTCGTGGAGCGGCTGCTCATCATGAGTGAGCGCGACGTGATTGAAGGCGCCGATGTGCGCGCCGTGGTCCGCCAGGCGGATGGCTCAGAGCCCCGCGCGACCGTGCCTGCCCCCGCGACCGTCGGTGGGGCATCTTCCTCATCGTCCATGCCGCCAATGGCCTCCGTCGCCTCGGCGGCGACACTTCGCGAGTTCAAAGACACCACCGAACGCGCGTGGCTGGTGGAGAAACTTCGGGAGAACGCCTGGAACATCTCCCGCACCGCCGAGGTCATCGACACGCCACGCAGCAACCTCTACAAGAAGCTGGAGCAATACCGCATTTCCCAGGACACCGATGGATAGACGACAATAGACGTTCCATCGTGGTGGGCGAGACGATCGCTTTGAGGCGCAACCGCAAGGGGGCGTTCAGAAGAGGAAAGTCCGAACTCCGCAGGGCAGTGCGCCGGGTAATTCCCGGTCGGGGCAACTCGAAGGACTAGTGGCACAGAAAATACACAGCCAATGGTAGGTCGCAAGGCCTGCCGCGCCGACGCCCGCAAGGGCGGAGGGGGGCAATGGTGAAAAGGTG
>JBKJTD010000077.1:0-18903 GCA_046590915.1 Vicinamibacterales bacterium | reverse complement strand
ATTCGAGAAGGAACTCCCGCCGCTGACCAGGTTCATCCTCGCGGGCGGCTCAAAGGCCGGTGCAGGGTTGCACGTCGCGCGCACGGTGTGCCGCCGCGCCGAGCGTCGCATGGTGTCGCTTGGTGAGGGTGAGGTTGATCCGGTCGTGCTGATCTTCGTCAACCGCCTGTCCGACCTGCTGTTTGTCATGGCTCGTCTGGTCAACGCGCGCGCGGGAATCCCAGAGACCGAGTGGTAACTCCGGTCGTCGCCGCCGCGTACGCCACATGCCTGCGGCTGGCACAGTCACACTACGAAAACTTCCCGGTTGCGTCGTTTCTCATGCCGAAGGCGGCACGTCCACACATCGTGGCAATTTACGCGTTTGCGCGCATCGCGGACGACTTCGCTGATGAAGGCACGCGCACATCCGCTGAACGCTTCGCGCTGATCGACGCGTGGGAACGCCGGCTTGACGAGGCGGCAGAAGGGCGCACGTCGCCGAGTGGAAATGCGCAGCACGACGCCGTGTTTGTGGCGCTCGCGTCCACCCTTCGCCACGCCGGGGCTGAGGCACCCGCCCTCCATCGGTCCTCCCCGGCGCGGCATGGAGCCGCCCCGGTGCTCCACGTTGATGGAGCCCCCGGGTTTCAACCCCGGGGGAGTCTGCACGCACTGCTTGCCGATCTGCTCTCCGCGTTTCGTCAGGACGTCACGACCACGCGCTACGAATCGTGGGACGACGTACTCGACTATTGCCGGCGGTCGGCCAATCCCATCGGCCGGTTGATGTTGCTCGTGACGGGCAACGCCGGGCAGGCGGCCAACGCCAAATCAGACGCAGTCTGCACCGCACTGCAGCTGACCAATTTTTGGCAGGACCTCGCCGTGGATTGGTCGCGTGGGCGACTGTACGTGCCGCTGGAGATGGTCCGTGCACATGGTGCCGCGTTGTCCGATCTGGACACCGGCGTACTGACGCCCCAGTGGCGCGAGGTCATGCGCGACCTTGGCGCGCGGACTCGTCAATTGTTCGAGACGGGCCGTGCGGTCGCCGATCACGTGCCCGGTCGCCTGCGGCTTGAATTGCGTGCGACGTGGCTCGGCGGCACGCGCATCCTCGACCGGCTCGCCGAAGCAGATTACGATGTCTTCCAGCAGCGACCGACCCTGACCAGGCGCGACGCACCGGGCATCCTCATGGACGCGGTGACGTGGCGGGCCCGATCGTGACGTCATGACCCGGAACACCTCCTTCTACTATTCGTTTCTCGTGTTGCCGAAAGCCGAGCGACAGGCGATCACGGCCGTCTTCGACGTGTGCCGCGCGATAGACGATGCGGTGGATTTGGAGACCGATCCCCGTCTTGCGCAGGCGGCACTCGATAGCTGGCGGTCCGAAGTGAAGCGCATTTTTGCCGGTACCCAGCCGCTCACTCCGCAGGGCGTGGCGCTTCAACCGTTTGTGAAGCCGTTCCGATTGCCCGAAACACAGTTTGAAGCGCTGATCGAGGGTGTCGGAATGGACGCCTCGCCGCGCCGGTTCCAGACCTTCGAAGAATTGGAGCCGTATTGCCACCGCGTCGCTTCGTCAGTCGGATTGATGTGCGCGGAAATTTTTGGTTACTCGGACCCGCAGGTGCTTCGGTATGCAACGGATTTGGGAGTGGCCCTGCAGCTCACCAACATCCTTCGTGATGTGGGCGTCGACTATCGGCGTGGCCGCATGTATCTGCCTTTGGAGGATCTCGCGAAGGCAGGATGTTCCGAGCGGGACATTCGCCGCGAGGTGGAGCACGCGGGCAACGGCGTGCAGTCGTCCAAAGTGAACACTGCGCTTCGGCGCCATGGCGCACGCGCGCATGAATTTTTCGAAAAGGCGAGTGCGTCATTGCCGCGCCGTGATGCGTCGCGGTTTGTGGCGGCCGAGATCATGCACAAGGTATATTTCGAGCTGCTCCACCGGATTGAAACCGCCGACTATGACGTGTTTTCGCAGCTGGTGCGAGTGCCTCGGCCTGCGCAAGCGCGTATTGCCGTTCAGACCTGGTGGCAGTTGAAGTGGCGCAAGGCGTAGCGCGCATCGACTGCGACGTCGCCGTCATCGGCGCAGGGTTTGCCGGCTTGAGCGCGGCGGTGAAACTGGCGGACGCCGGCTTGAAGGTCGTGGTGGTCGAGCAAGCGCCACGCCTCGGCGGTCGGGCCACCGCATTCACGGACAAGACGACGGGCGAAAGGGTGGACAACGGGCAACATGCGTTGTTCGGGTGTTATCGCGAGACGTACGCGTTTCTGCGAACGATTGGCACCGCCCACCTGGCGCCGCTGGATCCAAAACTCGAGTTGGTGATGGCCGATGTGTCGGGCCGGCGGTCGCGATTGGCGTGTCCTGGGTTGCCTGCACCGTTGCATCTGCTCGCTGGAGTGTTGTCGTGGGGGGCACTGCCGTGGGCCGACCGGTGGTCGACGATGAAGATGGCGCCGTTTCTGCGAGACGCGCGGAAACGCGGGGCCAAGGCTGCCGCCGCGGACGTGCCGGCCGAGTTGACAGTGTCCGAGTGGCTGGCGTCCCTGGGGCAAGGACCAGTGGTGCGCGAGTGGCTGTGGAATCAGCTGGCGCTCGCGGCGCTGAACCAGTCGCCGGATGTCGCCGGCGCGCGGGCGTTCGCGCGCGTGCTCGGCGAGTTGTTCGGCCGCGACCCTTCCGCATCGTCGTTGGGAGTGCCGATGGTGCCGCTTGATGAGCTGTATGCCGAGCCCGCCGCGCGCTTCGTTGAAGCGCGCGGCGGGCGGGTGCTGCGCGGGGTGCCATACAAAATCAGCTCGGAGGCGATTTCCGGAGAAATCGCCTCCGAGCTGATTTTGAAAACGACACCCGACGTCTTTTCTGTCGTTGCCGCCCGCGCTGTGGTCTGCGCCGTTCCCTGGCATGCGCTGGGCGCGTTGTGGGCGGACGGCGCGCCGTCTGGCATCGCGCCGATTGTCGCGAATGCTGAGCAATTCGTCGCAGAACCCATTGTGTCGGTGAACCTGTGGTTCGACCGGGCGGTGCTGTCGCACCGGCAGGTCGGGCTCGTCGGGACGCAGTTTGACTGGGCGTTCCAGACAGGACGACCTCAGAGGTCGAGTCGGGGTGCGCCTCTGTCCGGCCCGACCTCTGAGGTCGTTCTGTCTCGCGTGACGCTGGTCGCCAGCGGCGCCCGCGATCTCCTGCGCCGCGACAATGCCGCGCTGGTCGCGCTCGCAGAGCGCGAGCTGCGCGCGTGCCTCGGCGGTGCGGCGCGCCTCCTCCACGCCGTCGTCGTGCGCGAACCGCGCGCGACGTTCTCGGTCGCGCCGGGTGCCCCGTCGCGACCGGGCACCGTCACGCCAGTCGCCGGCGTGTTCCTCGCCGGCGACTGGACTGACACCGGACTGCCCGGCACCATTGAGGGTGCTGTGTTGTCAGGACATTCGGCTGCCGCTGAGGTGCTGAAGTGGTGCTCAAGATAGGGTGCTCAAGACGGGGTGCTCAAGCTTGGTGCTAAGTGCAATGCTCAGTCCGGTGCACCCGTTCAGCACTCCCTGAGCACCCCTTGAGCACCCATAGAGCACCTAAAATACCCAAGTGCCCACCACCGTCATCGTCCACTACCAGGAAATCACCCTCAAGGGGAGAAACCGGTCGTGGTTCATCAACATGCTCGCGCGCAATGTGCGACAGGCCCTGGCGGACCTCGACGTGGTGGACGTCCGCTCGACCGTCGGCCGGCTCGAACTCACACTCGCGTCTGACGATCACTGGGAGGAAGTGCGCACACGGTTGGCGCGACTGCCGGGAATCGATCACTTCGCCAGAGCGGTGCACGTCCCTGCGGATGTGGACGCCATGGCCACGGCGGTGATCGCAGGGCTTCAGAGGCGATCACCACTGCCGTTCCGCATCAAGGTCCACCGCGCGGACAAACGATTCCCCCTCACGTCTCCCGAACTCGAACGCCTGATCGGTCACAAGGTGGTGGCGGCGGTCGGCTGGCCAGTCGACCTGAGCCATCCACAATTTGTCGTGCGCATCGACGTCTTGATGACCGAGGCCTACGTATTTTTCGATCGTGAGCCCGGTGCAGGCGGCCTGCCGATTGGTTCCGGCGGCAAAGCGGTTTGTCTGCTCTCAGGCGGCATTGATTCACCGGTCGCCGCGTGGCGTCTGATGCGTCGTGGTGTGCGTGTGCCGCTCGTGCACTTTCACTCGTACCCGATTCTCAATGACGTGTCGCAGGAGAAGGCGCGCGAACTGGCGACGACACTCACGAAATATCAGCTCAAGACGCGGCTGTATCTGGTTCCGATCGGCGCGTTCCAGCAACAGGTCGTCGTGACCGTGCCTCCCGAACTGCGTGTCATCATCTACCGCCGCATGATGGTGCGTCTCGCCGAACGTATCGCGCTCCGGATCAAGGCCGACGCCCTGATCACCGGCGAAGTTGTCGGGCAGGTCGCCTCGCAGACGCTCGAAAACATCCGCGCGATAGATGATGCCGCGACATTGCCGATTTTGAGACCCCTGATCGGGACCGACAAGGACGCGATTACCCAGGAAGCCATCCGGCTCGGGACCTACCAGACCTCCATCATTCCTGATCAGGATTGCTGCACGTTGTTCACTCCGCGCTACCCGGCCACACGCGCGGCGATGGACACTGTGCGGCGGGCCGAGGCCGCGTTGGACATTGAAGCACTCGTGGCCGAGGCGATGTCCGGTATCGTTGTAGAGGAACGCCGGTTCCCTGGGGGCGTTGCCGTCAATGTCGAGAATGATAAGATGCGTCGGTTTTTGACGCAGGAGACTTGAGTGATGAAGATTTCAGCGGGCAAGTTGGCAGGGATGAAGGCAGTGTCGGACGCGCGTGGCGTGATTGCCGCAGCAGCGATGGACCAGCGCGGGTCACTCAACAAGGCCCTGGCGAAAGACAGCGGCCGTGAAGTCACCGACGCGATGATGGAGGAGTTCAAGGGCCTCGTCACCGAGGTGTTGACGCCCCACGCGACGGCCATCCTGCTCGATCCGGAATGGGGCATCGGCCCGTCAAAACGCCGAGCCCAAAACGCCGGCCTGCTCCTGGCCTACGAAAAGACCGGCTATGACTCCAACACGCCCGGACGCCTGCCCGATTTGCTTGACGTGTGGTCGGTGCGCCGCCTCAAGGAAAACGGCGCCGACTGCATCAAGATTCTGCTCTATTACACGCCGTTTGATCCCACGCCGGTCAACGAGCTGAAACACGCCTGGGTCGAGCGGATCGGCGACGAGTGCCGCGCCAACGACATCCCGTTTTTCCTGGAATTTGTTGGATATCAGGACGGCGCCGACGAAAAGGGTCTCGCGTATGCGAAGACCAAACCCGAGGTTGTCGCCGGTGCCATGCGTGAGTTCTCCAAGGACCGGTACGGCGTGGACGTCATGAAGGTCGAGATTCCGATCAACATGAAATTTGTCGAAGGCGCCGCGTGCAACAAGACCGGCGAAGTCGCGTACACGCGCGAGCAAGCCAAGGCGCTGTTCCTCAAGTCCGCTGAAGCATCGACCAAGCCGTTCATCTATCTGTCAGCCGGTGTGAGCAACGAAGAATTCACCGAGTCTCTGGCGCTTGCAACAGAGTCAGGCGTGCGATTCTCCGGTGTGTTGTGCGGACGCGCCACTTGGAAGGACGGCATGCCGGTCTACGCCAAGGACGGCGCCGACGCCTTCCGCGCGTGGCTGGAAACCAAGGGCGTGGAAAACATCAAGAACGTCAACGATGCCCTCAAGGGGGCCGCGCCGTGGTTCTCGTTCTACGGCGTCAAGAGCGCTGACGAACTCGCGTAGTCATTTCCTCAGAATCTCGGTCCCGGCGACGGGGCCGAGACAGGTCGTTCCCGCGTAGGGAATCCTGACCTGACCGTTCTCCAGCTTCGCCGTGCCCGACAGCGCCACGGGACACATACCGACCCCATCAGCCGTCCCGGTCCCGGTCGCCGTCCAGCGGATTTCCCCGTTCACCAGAGCCCCGGATGCATTGCCGCTGACCGGCACCGTCTTGAAACAACGGGCCGTCCACGTTCCTGAGGCACTGGTCAGCTCCACATTGGTGACGCGCCACGCGAAGTCGGTGCACACGGCCTCTGCAGTCGATGCGGCCACCGACCCCCAGGACCCGCCAAACGCCGACATGGTGGCAGCGCCGGGTTCGGTCGGAACGCTGGTGCGGAAGCTGTCCAGGCAGCCCGAAACGGACTGCGCAATAATCACGGTCGTCAGCAGTAGTGTCCGAAACATTCGCACGAATCTCCGTCGAGTCTTATCGGCGCCGCGCCAGCGGGCCTGCAGGCTCCTTCATCCCGGGACCCGTATAATCTCGGCATGGCAATTCTGAAGGTGTCGCGAATGGGCCATCCGGTACTGCGAACCAAAGCCCACGCGATTCCCCCCAAAACCATCACCTCTCCAGACATCCAGCGTCTCATCGACGACATGTTCGACACGATGAGCGAATATTCCGGCATTGGCTTGGCTGCGCCTCAGGTGCACGAAGACCTGCGGTTGTTTGTCGCCGGCACCCGTACCAAGCCGCTGGGCGCCACCGTTGGTGATGATGACGAGATGCCGCTCATTGCGCTGATCAATCCCGAGCTCACCCTGGTCGGTGAACCGGTCGATCTTGGATGGGAAGGCTGCCTGAGCATCCCCGACATTCGCGGCCGGGTGCCGCGCGCGCCTGAGGTCCGGGTGAAGGCGTACGACCGCACCGGACGTCAGATCCAATTCACGGCGACGGGTTTCCCTGCCCGCGTGATTCAGCACGAAAACGATCATCTCGACGGTGTGTTGTTCTTTGACCGGATGACGTCATTCGAGTCGCTGACGTTCCTTGACGAGTACGACCGCTACTGGGTCCGCCGGGAAGATGATGATGACGATGACGACGAGTGAGTTTACGGCGGAGGAAGCCGCCGCGCTGGCCCCGTATGTGACCAATGTTGATCTGCCGGTGTTTGCGCTGATCAATCTTCCGGAGACCGTCAAAGGCGCGTTGTTTGCGCGCTATTCGCGCTCAGCAAAATCCGTGCGGCGGCTGCTGCTTGACGAGTTCATGGACCAGCTGCAGAACCCAGCCGATGTGGGCGGTGCCGGTCCGGTGAAGGCGTCAAAGGCCGATGCGCTCTATCAGCGCGTGTTCAATGACTACGGCGATGACTCGGTCGCGCAGCTCGGTGGCGTGCATCTGGCGTGTGAGGATGTGTCCAATCTGCTCACCAAGGTGCTGGAGCGTGGCCGGCTGGCGGCCTACCTCGAACAGTCCACGCGATACATTCCGTATACCCAGCGCCGCAACGATCACTGGCGGTATCTTGTGCCCGCTGAGCTCGATGGACATCCGCTCCGCGCTCAATACACCGCCGCCCTGGATCTTGCGTTTGAGACGTATGCGCGCTGGATCGAGCCGATGCGCGAGTGGTTCGAGCGCCGGTATCCGAAACAGGCGGGCGATTCCGACGCCGTGTATCGATCCGCGATTCGCGCCAAGGCCCTCGACACTCTGCGGGGGCTTCTGCCGGCGGCCACGCGCTCGAACGTCGGGATTTACGGCACCGGTCAGGCGTACGAAGCCCTGCTGCTCCGCATGCGCGCGCACCCGCTCGAAGAAATGCGCTCGTGCGCGGACCTCATGCTCACGGAACTGCGCAAGGTGGTTCCTGCGTTCTTCACCCGTGTTGACCAGCCCGATCGTGGTGGACGGTGGAGTGCGTACTTCACAGACGTGCGTGATCGCACGGCGGAGCTGACATTACGCCTCACCGCCGGCCAGTCGACGGAGGCGCGCGACGAAGTCCACCTCACTGATTTTGATCCCGACGGGGAAGTGAAAGTCGTGGCTGCCGCCCTCTACACGTCATCCTGCCTGCCTGACGACCAGTTGCTGGGCATTGCGAGGCGGATGAGCCCAGCCGATCGTGCCGAGGTTTTGAGCGCCTACATCGGCGACCGCGCCAACCGTCGTCATAAACCCGGCCGCGCGTTTGAGCGAACGGGATATCGGTTTGATGTCTTGACCGACTACGGTGCGTTCAGAGATCTGCAGCGACACCGGCTGTGCACGATCGACTGGCAGGCGTTGTCGGTGGCGCATGGGTTCACCCAGCCAGAAGCGATCGTCCAAGCCGGTGGCGATGCGGAGTGGCAGGCCGTGATGACCCGCTGCAGCGAGACGGCTGAGGCGCTCGCGGCAGCCGGGTTGCCGCAGGTCGCGCAGTACGCCGTGCCGATGGCGTATCGCGTGCGCTTCATCATGGATATGAACGCGCGTGAAGCGATGCACGTCATCGAGTTGCGCACGGCCCCGGCCGGGCATCCGGCGTATCGTCGTGTCTGTCAGCAGATGCACACGCTCATCAGCACCAGGGCCGGACATCACGCAATCGCAGCGTCGATGAAATATGCCGACCACTCAGTGGTGGAGCTCGAACGGCTGCAGGAAGAACGCCGCCTCGAACAGAAGCGGAGTGTTCAGTGACGCTGCCGTGCGACTGGCTCATCCGTGTGCCGGTGACGGTGAGGTTTCGTGACTGTGACCCTTACGGTCACGTCAACAATGCCGTGTACCTGACGTATCTGGAAAACTCACGGTTCGCATTGTGGAAGGCCCAGGACATCAAGGGCGTCATCCTCGCGCGCGCCGAAGTGGACTATCGGGCGCAAGCGACATATGGCGACGAGCTCGAGGTGCGTACCCGACTGGTGGCGCTCGGACGGTCAAGTTTTCAGTACGAATACGAAATCCGCAACGTCGCATCAGGCGACCTGATTCTGTCTGCGAAGACTGTTCAGGTGCACTTTGACTATGACGCTCAGCGCCCGATCGAGATGCCAGACGAGTTCCGCACGAGGTTGCAGACCCCGGTTACTCCTTGAAGACCTTCCCCATCTGAACCGCTGTCTTTGGCTCTTTGAGGGAGCCGACCATTCGAATCGGGAGCACCGTGCCCGACCCTTGTTTGCGGAACAGGGGATCGACGGCTTTCAGGAAGAAGCCTTTCACCCCACCGACAACCTTGGAGATGGGCGCATCGAGTCGGACTGTGCCGATGAAATCCAGCGCGGTGTCGCGCAGGCCGTAGTTGCCGGCCAGAGAGATATGCGCGCCCTCGGTGCGAAACGTCAGCGTGCGGAAGCGCGCCTGGCCGCCGAGAATCCTGAAGGTGCCCTTGAGGTCCACAACGGCGGAGGCGGGCGCATCGTCTTTTTTCAGACCCTGGGCCCGTCGGCTCATCTCCAGCAGTTTGGTCTGCATGGCGCGACTGCTGAACTGCGCGTCTTCAAGGCCAATCGTTCCCGTCACATCCAGCCGGTCGAGCGCCCGCCCCTCACCGGTCGGCAGCAGGACCTTGCCTTTGAGCGTGACGTCGCCGTGCATGAGTGGTCGCGCGGACTCATGCATGAATCCCAACAGGTCTTCGATGCGGCCGGCCGCGAACTCGATGTCGAGCGCCACGTAGCGGCCGCGACGGCCGTCGACGCGTTCCGCGCGTGCGATGGAGCCCGTGGCGGTAAACGCGCTGTCAGCCAGTCGGCCGTCCAGGTGGGAGATCTGCAGGTCGCCCGAGGTCGCGTCGACGACCGCGCGGAATTGGGTGGAGAGCGCCATTGCGTGCCCACCTTCGTCGAGCTGAAAGTTGTCGCTCGCGGTGGTCCCGTCCACCTGCACCTCATCGAGAATTCCGGAGAAGATGCCTTTCGAGGTGACGGTTCCGGAGAGGCCTTTCAGTGTGCCGAAGTCCGCCTCGGCAAAGTCGTACGAACCCTCGATGGCACTTTGCCCTGGCTCGTCGGGATCAAAGGGACCGAAGTGTCCCTTGGAGCGTACTTGCCCGCGGGGCAGCGGGTTTGTCATGTGTGCGGCAAACGCCATCGGATTGTCGAACGACAGATCGTGGAGCTCGACTTCGTGAATCTGAAAGACGCGCAGCGCGCCGTCGGGCCGCTTTGACACGTAGACCAGCTCCGCGTTTTTGGCGATCAGCCGATTGATGATCGTCGGGCTGTCGGGCTTGGCCTGTGGAGGCCCATGCGGGCCCTGGGCTGGCAATGGCGCAGTTTCCACCGTGGCGTCGCTTGGTTTTGGCGCAGGCTTGTCCGGACCGCTGCTTCTCATGCGCCTCGGAATGGTCACCCGCATCCCGACCATCTCGATCTGTTCGGCCCGTCCTTTGAGGATGTTCCGCAGGCCGGGATGAACGATGAAGCTCTCCGCCACGATGATCGGGGGATGGTCCGGCGCGTCCACGAGGCGGCGAATCGTCAGCCCGCGGCCGACAATCCGGACGGACGGCCAGAGGTGAACAGACAGCGAATCGAGCGTGACTTCGGCCTTCAACCTCTCCGACAAGACCTCGGTCACCTTCTTGGTGAGGGAGTTGTCCCGGAGCTTGACGCCGACGACAATGGTTGAGATGCCGACCACCAGGGCGACGCCAATGACCGCCCAGACGAGAATTTTTCTCGCCAGCGCAGAATGGGCTTGACTCATTGTGAAAAGTTTCACACAATACCGGAAGTCGTTCCCGGCCCTCGCTACTTGTAAGTGTCCCTCACGGCTTCCTTTCCCCGGAAGCTGTCTCTCTACGTAAGAACGATGTCTCGCCTTGTCCTTTTCCTCCTCATAACGCTCTTCCTAAATACCTGGGCCGGGAACGAGCTTTTTCTCCATGCGACCGAACAGGTCCAGGGACGTTCCCAACAGGAACGTGGCGCCTGGATCGCGCGTCAGGTGCAGGACCGCGACACCGGTCGAGACAACCGCACCGCCATGCGCATGCGACTCTTCGATCGGCAGGGCCGGTCGCGAGAACGCGCACTGACGATCCTCGGGATGAAAGGTGGTCCGGGCCGCCAGGTACCCGGCGATCGCTCGCTCACCCGTTTCACCTACCCCAACGACATCAACGGTACCAGTTTTCTCGTGTGGGAAAACCCGGCCGGCGACGACGAGCGTTTTCTCTACCTGCCGTCGCTGGGCCGCGTCCGGCGCATCGCCGGCAATGAAACCCAGGACAGCTTTGTCGGCAGCGACTTCACCTACGAAGACATCGGCGGTCGGGAGTTCACCGACTACACCTACACCCTGCTCGACGAAAATGCCCGCTGGACCGCCCCCGACGGCTCAGTGCACGGCGTCTACCGTCTTGAGTCGCGTAACAAGGATGTCAAAGCCCGCTTCCCGCGTGTGATCTCTTTGATACGTCAGGACAACTTTGTTGTGGTCCGCGGCGAGATTCACAACCGCCGGGACGAACTTCAGAAGGTGTTTGACGTCCGCCGGCTCGATCGCGTGTCCGGCATCTGGACGGTGTTCGAGATGGTGATGGCCGATTCACTGCAGAAAACGCGCACTGAGCTGGTCGTTGAGAAAGTCGAATACAACGTCGGCCTGACTGCGGCCGACTTCAGCCGCCGGGAACTGGAACGGGGCGGTCGTTGAGCCTGCGGGTCGCCCGTTTCATCTACCGGTGGCGCCGGTGGTTGACGGGCTTTATCATCCTCGGCGCGCTGATTCTCTCCCCCCGCGCGCAAATTCAGAGCATCGACAACGACCTGACCGCATGGTTCTCGCGTGAAGACCCGGTCTATCAGGACTACGAGCGCTTTCAGCGCGAGTTTGGCGGCACTCGAACGCTCATTGTCGCCATCAAGGCTCCAGACCGCACGCGCCTCTTCAGCACGGAAGGCTTCGACTTCCTCACCGCCGTCAGCGGGGATATCGAGCGCGTGCAAGCGGTGCAGCGAGTCAGCAGTCTCGCCACGGCGACAGTCGTCAACGCGCTCCCTTCAAGCGGCGACGACGATGATGGGGGGCTGGAGGTCCGGCGGCTGATTGAGGACCTGGACGAATCGACGCCCGAGGCCATCGGGCAGCGCGCGCTTGACGACGAGTTGTTCCGTGGCGACTTGATTTCCGAGGACGGCACGGTCACGGCGCTTGTCGTGTTCTTCGACGAGTCGCGCATCGAGGATCTGCGGGCCGATGTCTTGGCGGAGATCCGCCGGATCATCACCACCGCGCTGCCATCAGGCTTCGAAGCGCACTACAACGGCAGCCTCGAGATCACCGAGTGGTACAACCGGGTGACACTCGACAACCAGTTCAAGTTCACACCGCCGATTCTGATATTCACCCTCGTCGCACTCTTTGTGATGTTCCGGTCGTGGCGCAAGACGGTGCTGACCTTCGCCGCGATTTTTGTCAGCCTGTTCTGGACCCTGGGCCTCTACGACCTGTTTGGGTTGAGCTACAACGTGCTGAGCAGCATGATCGTGCCGCTGGTCGTGGTGCTGGCGATTGCCGATGACGTTCATATCCTCCAGCACTATGGGCTTGCCCGCAGGACGAAGTCGCACGAGGACTCGTTTATTTCGACGGTGAGCCATCTACTGACTCCGCTGTTCGGTGCCAGTGCCACGACTGCACTGGGCATGTTGTCGCTGGCGACAAGCCAGGTGGTCGCGGTTCAGGAATTTGGCATTGGCGCGGCGATGGGCGTCATGGTCGACTTCGCCATTTCCGTGGTCCTGGTGCCGACGATGCTGGTGTGGGCGAAGGCGGAGCCAGAACCGGCGCCGCAGGAGTCATGGTTTCTGGATCCGCTGCGACGTGTGTCGATGTTCTCCACCCGCCATGCGGGGATGGTGCTCGCCGTTGGCGCGGTCATTGTTGCGCTCTCAGGCTGGGGTATGTCACGCCTGAAGGTCGACACCAATCACATCAACTTCTTCAGCGAAAAACACGAACTCTACAAGTCGGCCCAGGTCATCGACACGCAATTGTCCGGAATCTACACGTTCCAGATCTTTCTGGAAGGTCCGCCCGACTCGATTCAACAGCCCGATGTTCTGCAACGGATGGACCGGCTGGCCACAGAGCTCAAGACCGTGCCCTTCGTGAAGAAGGTCACGTCGCTGGCCGACTACGTGAAGCGTGTGCACCGCGAGCTTGATGATGGACGTCCGGAGTCGTTTGTGATTCCCGCCACGTCCCCTGAGATCGCGCAGGAGCTTCTGGTCTTCGGCCTTGGCGACGAGGGGCGCGCGGAACTGGAACGTGTGGTCGCTTCCGATTACTCCAGCGCGCAGATTACCGTGAAGCTCGCGTCGATGAGTTCCGACCTGGTGTTCGAGCAGGTCCGCGAAGCGGATCGTCTCGCGCAGCAGGTTTTTGCCGGTTCTGCGGTGAAGGCAACCGTGACAGGTTCAGGACGCCTGTTCAGCACCCTCGACCACTACCTGGTGCGCTCCCAGATCACGAGTTTCGGGGCGGCATTCATCACCATCTTCGGCGTCATCTTCATGGTCTTTCGATCCTGGCGTTTTGGATTGCTGTCGATTGCGCCGAACCTGTTCCCGGTGTTGACGGTGTTTGGCGCGATGGGCTGGCTCGACATTTCGCTCAATGTCGCCACGGTGATGGTGGCCAGTGTCGCGCTTGGCGTGGTCGACGACGACACGATTCATTTCATCAGCCGATACCGGAAGGAAACCCATGACGGGGCTACAACCGACCAGGCCATCGAGACCGCAACAATGCAGGAAGGCCGGGCCGCGCTCACCACCGCGATTATCAACTGCTGCGCGTTTGCTGTGCTGATGTTGTCTGAGTATCGCCCCAGCGCCTGGTTTGGGGGGCTGTTGGCGTTGACCATGGTGGTCGCGTTTCTGGCCGAGGTCTTCATTCTCCCGGCGACGATCAAACTATTCCCGCGGCTGTTTGGCGCCGAGAACGTCCGGAGAGCTGATCGTGTTCGCACGTAGTCTGCAGTCACTGGCGCTGGTCATTGCGATACCCGCTGTTGCTGCAGCTCAAACGCCGCCAAGGAAGATTGCCATCGGCGGGGATGTAAGCGTGACCGGACTGGTGCTGCCCAATCAGCCGGAGTCCGGAAGTACGCGGGAGATCAGAAGCCGCGCACGTGTGGAGCTCACGGCCGACCCCTTCACCTGGCTCCGTTTGAAATTTGATGGCACCGTTGATGGCCTTCTGGCCGATCGGCAGGGGCGTGTGGAGGATGTTGTCGCGCGCGCTCGCGAAGCGTGGGTCGAAGCGCGGGGCTCGCGCGCCGACCTGCGAATGGGCTACGGCCGACTGATCTGGGGGCGGCTCGACGAGATCATGCCGTCCGATGTGATCAACCCCATCGACACCTCGCGGTATTTTCTTGAAGGCCGGACAGAGGCGCGGCTGCCGGTGGCGTTTGCGCGCGGACGATTGTTCCTGTCGGATGCGACCACATTTGAAGCGATCGTGTCCCTGCCAGGTCGACGCGGTCGTTTTGACGAACTCGACGAAGCCACCTCGCCATTCAACCTGGCCCGTGATGTGGTGTTCGTGGCAGCACCAGGAGAGATCAGGCGCTCCGAGCCCGACAACAGCACGGACAATCTGCAACTGGGCGGCCGGGTCTCCACGACGCTGGGCCGACTTGACGCGAGCGTCTCGGCCTACCGAGGGTTCGAATCGTTCGGCACGTTGTCGCTTGAGCCAGACCTTTCATCGGGGCAGCTGGGCTTGAGCCCTTCTGTCACGCCGATGGTCGTCGGCGCACTGGTCGAGCGTTACTCAAAGTTCACCATGCTGGCCACCGACGCAGAGGCGGTTCTAGGCCCATGGGCCGTTCGCGGCGAAGTCGCGTATTTCCCAGAGCGCCAGGTCACCGGTGCGTTCGGTGCAACGGCCGGTCGCGCACTCGACGCCGGCGTGGGTGTGGATCGTTCAGCGGGCGATTACCGTCTCTTCACCTCCATCGTCTGGCATCGCGACTGGACGATCGAAGGGCCGGCATTGGCGAACAACGACCTGAGCATCATAGGCTCGATCGAACGACGGTTTTCTCGCGACCGGTACGTGGTTCGCCTGTTCGGTGTCGGCAATCCTGTCGATGAGTCCGGCTTTCTGCGCGGCCTTGCCGCATGGAGCGCGCGAGACAACGTGGCGCTTGAGGTGTCGGCCGGATGGCTGTTTGGATCCGCGTCTTCGCCGGACACCCTCTCGAGATTTCGCGATCGTGATTTTGGTTTTGTGCGGGTGCGATGGTTCTTCTGACCACTCTTCTTGCGAGGAATCCCGGCACGTTGACCGGTCCGGGGAACAACACCTACTTGATTGATGGCGCCGAGCCCACGTTGATTGACGCGGGTGTGGGGCATCAGGAACATCTCGACGAACTTGCGCAGACCCTTGGCGGTCGCAGGCTCGAGCGAGTGCTTGTGACTCACGGTCATCCCGACCACGCCTCAGGTGTGCCTGCGTTGCGTGCCCGGTGGCCTGACGTGGCAGTCCATAAGTGGACGGGCCCGGGAGACGCCGGAGCCTGGCGCCAGCTGCGCGACCGCGACGTGGTGCGAGCTGGAGACCAAGAGCTCAGCGTCATGTACACGCCCGGGCACGCGATCGATCACGTGTGTTTCTGGCACCCATCGTCCGGCGAGCTGTTCTGCGGCGACATGATGACAAAAACCACCACCATCATGATTCCGCCAGCCTCGCGCGGCGGCAGCCTGCGGGATTATCTCGAATCATTGCGCCGGCTGGCCGAGTTGGAGCCAAGACTCGCGTGGCCCGGGCATGGTGACGTGATCGATGCACCAGTCGGTCGGATCCATGCCTATCTGGCACATCGTGCGGAGCGGGAGCAACAGGTGCAGGCGTGTCTGGACGAGGGGGTGACCGACATCGATGCGATTGTGACCCGGGTATATGCTGACACTCCGACCGACCTCTGGCCTGCGGCCAGGCTGACCGTGGAGGCTCTCCTCGAGAAGCTGCATGGCTGATCTCTTTCCGTCCACGCTTGCCACAGTGCGGCGCCTTTTGATCGGGTTGTTGTGCCTGGGTTTATGCGGCACCACCCTTGAATTATGGCTCATCGGCCACCATGAAGACTTCTGGCAGTGGATTCCCCTGGCGGTGATGGCCGTGTCGACGTTGTCGGCAGGCTGGGTTGTTCTGTCGTGGTCCCGGGCAGCCACGATGGCGTTCCGCCTCATGATGCTGATGCTGATGCTGAGCGGCGTGGTTGGCGCCGTGCTGCACTATCGCGCGAATATGGAATTTCAGCTCGAAATGGATCCGTCGCTGGCCGGATTGGCGCTGATGGCCGAGATCCTTCACGCCAAGGCGCCACCGGCCCTCGCACCCGGTAACATGGTGTTGCTTGCACTTGTGGGCCTGATTGCGGTGTGGCGATCAAACCGGCCCGATAGATCCTCGTCCTGATTGTTTGGAGGCTACATGTCCAGAGTTCGTCTGTTGATTGCGTGTGCTGTTGCCGTCGTGTTGTCCATGTCGACGTTCTCGGTGTCCGGGCAGGTGAGCACAGGCCTTCTCGATGCCAACACGGCTACAGAGGCCGAGCTGACGATGCTGCCCGGTATGTCCGCCGGACTCGTCAAGGCGCTCGTGGCCGCACGACCGTTTGGCAATGTGGTGGCATTAAACGCGTTTCTGACCGACCAGAAGCTGACGGCGGAACAGCGCACCGCCTTTTACGGCAAGGCGTTTATTCACGTGAACCTCAACACGGGCACGCGCGAGGAGATCCTGCTGATCCCCGGCGCCGGCAACCGCATGGTGCGCGAGTTTGACGAGTACCGCCCATGGAAGTCGTGGGCGCAGTTCGACAAGGAGATCGGCAAATACGTCAACGCTCAGGAAGTGGCGCGTCTCAAGCAGTACGTGTTCATTCCCGTCAATCTCAACACCGCGACAGACGAAGCCATTTTGAGCATTCCCGGTGCCGGTCGTCGGATGGTCCGGGAGTTCAAGGAGTACCGCCCGTGGAAAACTCAGGCGCAGTTTGAGAAAGAGATTGGCAAATACGTCAATGCCAAGGAAGTGGCGCGTCTCTGGCGTTATGTGGTGATCGAGTAACAGGTGCTGATTACTCCTGAGACTCTGTCGGCTGAGCTGGCGTCGACGACGCCCCCGCTGGTCCTGGATGTCAGACCAGCGGAGGCGTTTGCAGTGTCGCGTCTGCCGGGCGCGCTTCATCTCGACCTGTGGGGTGTCAGTCTGATCGACACCAGCGCGGCACCTCTGCGCGCCTTCATGTGGATGGTCGGGCACCTGTTTTCTCTTCGCGGAGTGACCCCCGGTCGTCCGGTGGTGGTGTACGAGGATTCGTCGGGCATCCGCGCCGCACGGGTCTTCTGGTTCCTCGAATATCTCGGCCACCCGAATGTGCGCGTCCTTGATGGCGGACTTCCCGCGTGGACACGCGCCGGATTGCCGACGACGACAGAGGTGACAACTCCGGTGCCAAGCAAGTGGCACGGGGATGCTGACGCGTCGAAACTCGCGACGTGGGAGCAAGTGCTCGAGCGCCTCGACAGCAGCGATGTCGCCATCCTGGACACCAGAGCTGAGTCAGAATACTTCGGCGAGGAAGTACGCGCCAGGCGCGGTGGCGCAGTGCCCGGTGCCGTGAATCTCGAATGGAAGAACAACCTTCGTCCGGACGGCGCGTTCAAATCGACCGATGAGCTGCGCGCCATGTACTCCGGCCTGGGAATTACAGCTGACCGCGAAGTGGTCACGTACTGTCAGGGCGGCTACCGCGCAGCGCACGCGTATCTCGCCCTGCGACTCCTCGGCTTTCCGCAGGTCCGCAATTACACGGGCTCGTGGAAGGAGTGGGGCGACCGCGAAGACCTGCCTATCGATACACCTTCCAGGTAGGGCCTAGCGCTTCAAGATCAGTCGGGCGACCGACGGGCCTGGCAGAAATGGTGTCGCGTCGCCGTTGACCCACGCCGCGTGGCCATCCTTGTAGTTGACCGAGCGTGGGTGCCCTGACTGGCCGCCGGGCATGTGGAAGTATCCAGATGACTCCTGACCAGGTGACACCGCCATGCGCTCTGACGCGCCATTGGTTGCGCTCTGAAACCTCGGTACGTGGCTGTCGCCGGGAAGCTGACCTTTAGGCAAATCGAGCCATCCGCTCAGCTGCGGCACCGCGCGGCTGATCGGGTGAGTCGCCGTCAGCGTGTTGGCTTCTCCCCACGTGCGGTCCGCGAGCACTCGGCCATCGGCCGTCAAGGCCGCAATCGTCTGGTCGATGGCCTCGATCATCAGCGCGTTCCAGTTGGCATACTTCGGGTCGAGCAGGTGCGTGGGATGTGTAGTCAGCAGCGCCCACACCGGCCCCTCGAGTGCCCGCCCTGGCGCGACCGGGAAGCCGGGCGCAATCAGGCGCACACGCTCGACAAATGGCGCCCATGCCAGTTCAGCCGCCTTGAGCCTGAATTGCCGGACGAGACGGTACGCCACCGAGTCGGTCGATGCGCGGCCAGTCCACGTGGTTTCGAGCAGCCGCTTGAACTCGTTGCGGAGGGGGACAACGTCAACTCCGCCGGGCTGAAGCCCGGCCGAATGCAACGCTGACAGCGCCAGGTCGCGCCAGCGCTCCATCAGAATCGCGCGATCATCGAGGTGAATGCGACGGACGCTCTCGTAGTCGATCTTGTCCGTCGCGAGCAGCCCGTTGCGGATCTGGCGAGCCCTGGCGCCCGGGTCGTAGCCACCGTCTCCGAGCATCGCGAGGTACCCGTCAGACACGATGCGATTGTTGGCCGTGACGATGATGCCGCTTGAGGGATTGAGGATGCGGGGATAGTCGCCTGGCGCGTACCAGCCGTTCCAGCGTCGAGTGCCATCCGACCACGAGGTCGGCACACGACCATCAAAGCCCACCCGACGTGGAATACGCCCGGCGATCGTCCACCCGATACCACCTCGGTTGTCGGCGATGACACAATTCTGCCCGGGCGTCCCCGAGAGGTTCGCCACCATCATCGCGTCCTCGATCGTCGTCGCCCCCTCCATCGCCGACAGATGGAAGTTGATCCCGCCTGGGGCATGC
>JBKJTD010000075.1:0-5015 GCA_046590915.1 Vicinamibacterales bacterium | reverse complement strand
CACTTGCGCAGGACGGCAGAGGCCACGGCCTGATTGACGATGTGGTCATCCACTACGAGGACCCGCAGCGCGCGCGCGGCCTGCCGACGGCCAATGGCCGCGACGCGGGCGTCAGGGCGTGCCGTCGACCGGGCCGACAAGGCGTCGGCCAGCGACGCCCAGATCACCGGCAGGGCGAGGTAGCGTATGCCGAGCGAGTGGGCGCGGTCGGCGCCGGTGGTCAGTTGTGTCGTGGTCAACAACACCATCACTTCGGCAGAGAGACCCGGCGTGGCCTTGGCGCGCGCGGCCAGTTCGAAACCATCGAGTCCAGGAAGGGCGGCCTCTGCAAACACCACGTCGAACGGGTGTCCGGCGCCGTGCGCGACTTCCATCGCTGCCATGGCGGCACGCCCTCCTGCCGCTTCGGCCGTCCGCACAGCCGGCCACGGCGCCAGCAGTTCGACACACGCCGACCTGGTGACCGCGTGACTATGCGCGACCAGCACGTCCAACGGCGTGTCCCCCCAGGGCGGCGGGTCGTGTCGTGTCGGTGACGTCCCGAACCACGCGAGGAAGCGGAACGTGCTGCCGTGGCCCTCGTCGCTCTCCACCCAGATTCGGCCCTGCATCAACGCGACCAGTTGTGCTGCGATGGTCAGGCCCAGGCCCGTGCCGCCGTACCGGCGCGTATCCGAACCATCGGCCTGCGTGAAGGCTTCGAAGATGGCCAGCTGTCTGGACTTCGGAATGCCCACGCCGGTGTCGTGCACGGAAAAAGTCAGCGCCACGCGGCCGGCCTGGGTCTGGTCCACGTTGACACGCAGGCAGACCTCGCCCTGTTCGGTGAACTTGATCGCGTTATTGATGATGTTGGTGATGACCTGGCGCAGCCGGTGTGGATCCCCGAGCACCACTTCAGGCACATCACGGTGCACGTGGCAGACCAGCTGCAGGCCCTTCTGGTGCGCGCGCGCGGCAAACATCCGCACGGTGGTTCCTGCGACTTCTCGCACACGGAGGGGAATGGACTCCAGCGGCAGCCGTTGCGCCTCCATTTTCGACAAATCGAGGATGTCGTCGACGATGCGTGTGAGCGATTCGGCCGAATCGCGCATGACGCCGAGCATCTCGCGCTGGTCCTGCGACAACGGGGTGTCCAACAGGAGATCCGCGTTTCCAATCACACTGTTGAGCGGGGTTCTGACCTCGTGGCTGACATTGGCCAGAAACTCCGTCTTGGTCCGATTGGCCGCCTCCAGACGTGTCATGGCGTGTTCGAGATCCCGCCGGCGATCATCGGCGTCACGCACCGCTTGCTCGGCCAGACGTCTGGCCGAGTCGAACTTGCGACGCCTGGCCGCAACGGTGCGCGCGGAGACCGAGATGTACAGGCAGAAGATATACAGGAACGCAATCTTTGCCGACTCGACCGACCAGTCCACCGGCCGGCCTTCGCCAAACGACACCCACAACACGAGTCCGGCGTAGGTGGCGGAGGCCAGGTGTGAAAAGACCAACGCATTCCGGAACGAAATGGCGACCTGATCGGCAGCACGGGCCGCGAAGACGAACCACATGAAGCTCTGATCGGCGCCGGTGACGTACACGACGTACGCCATCGGGAGCAAATCCAATACAAAAAACACCTCGCCGAGGTTGAAGCTCCGGACCCGATCCCACGCAACCGCGAGCACCGCCCACGCCACCAACGCGTAGCCGAGCAGCACCGCCGAATGTTGGGCGGCGGCCATCCAGTCGACGACGTCAAAGACCAGCCAGTTGTGAACGATGACGCCAAGTGCGTTGAACGTGAATCCGATGAGCCGCAGGCGAGGCACTTCCTGCGTGTGGAATTTGTGCCGGCGCACGCGCTGGGCTACCGTCGATTCCGCGGGGTCGAGATAGACGGCGATGGGATCGGCGCGGGCCATCAAGTACGCAGTGCCGCGGTGATGCGCGAGAGGCCTTCGGCCAGGGGCGCGGTGGCGCCGGCGAGGCTGATCCGGAAGTGGTTTGGAGCGTCGAAATACCGGCCCGGCGTCACGGCCACGCCAAATTCGACCGCCAATCGGCGGACGAACTGGTCGGTGTCGGCCGCGCCACGCAGCTTCGGAAACACGACCGTCGCCGCGGGCGGCGCCGCCAGGGCCAGACCGGTCTGTGCGGACGCAAATCCCCGCGTCAGTTCAAGATTGGCCGACACGATGGCGTACGTCCGTTCGCGCAGTCTGGGCATCTGCGTGAAGGCGAACGCACTCATCCGATCGGAGACCGCGCTGCCCACCGCCTCCACCAGGTCTCGGACGCGCCACAGCCGGTTGACCAACTCGGGCGGTGCGACGGCCCATCCACACCGCAGGCCGTTGAGTCCGTAGGATTTGGTCAGGCTGTTAGTCACAATGACCGGCCCATCCAGCGTGGCCGCCGACGCCACCTGGCCCGACGGCGGCGCACCAAGGTTGACCGCGTCGAGATACACCTCGTCGACGAGCAGATGCGCTCCGGCTGAATCGGCCAGTGCCGCCAGTCCGGTCAGTGTCTCGGAGTCCAGACACACTCCGGACGGATTGTGCGGGGTCGTCACAATGATGAGCTTCGTCCGCAGGGTGAGCTTCGATCGCACTTCATCCAGATCGATGCCGAAGCGACGGGCAAACGGCCGGCCGAATCGATGCACCCGCGCGCCCAGTAGCGTGCACGCGCCGACGAGCGGGTCGTAGCCGGGCTGTTCCACCAGCACGTCATCACCCGCACCCACCAGCGCCGCAATGGTCAGGAAGTTGGCACCCGAGCAGCCGGTGGCGGTGACCACGCGCGCCGAGGGCACACCCACGTGCGACGCAATCGCCTCGCGCAACGGGGCAAACCCGTTGTCGTTGGGGGCGGTCAGTTGCAGGGCCTCGCGTGCGCCAGGCAGGTCGTCCACCGTGCACGACAACAGGTTGCTGCCGGCGAGATCGATCTCGGCGGGTGTGCGGGTCTTCGCCCACACCATGTAGGGAGCCAGCGCGTCAGTCAGCATGCGGAAACTCTCGCGCGGCGAAGGGGCACGGGCGGATTCTACTGGAGTTGCTGGCGCAATGAACGGATGGCCGCCTCAAGCATCCGCTGGTGCGCGGGTCGCGTCGCGACCGCCAGATCCGCGAGAGCCCGGGCCAACGCAAGGCCAAGTGCTTGCCGCTGCTGGGCACGTGCGGCCTCCTCGGGTGAGAGCGCCGGTCGCGCGTCCGCCCCATGAGTGTCGCGCGCGTTCTGTCGCGCGTCAATCTGCGTCTCAACCGATTTGCTTTCCCAGCCGCGTGCCATGGAGTCGATACAATGTCTGAAGGCCTGATCATGTCATACGTCCTTCGTTCCCGCTGGTGGTCCCCGTTGCTCCTGCTGTGTGTTGCCGGCTGTTCGGTTCGTGACGCCGCCTGTGGACGGTCGACTGAAAACGCCGCGCCCATGTCCGAACTTCAGACGGCGGCTCTCAAAGGTGAGGCGCCGCCGCCCATTCAGATCGCGTTTCTTGGCGACAGCCTCACCGCCGGGTATGGCTTGCTGCAGAACGAGGCCTACCCCGCGTTGGTCGCATCCGAATTGGAGACCGACGGGTACTCAAGCGTGGACATCGTCAATGCCGGCCTCAGTGGTGACACGTCCGCGGGCGGCCTTGCGCGCATGGAATGGGTGCTCGAACCCACCGTCAAGATCCTCGTCGTCGCCCTGGGCGCCAATGATGCGTTGCGTGGATTGCCCCCGAGCAACACGAAGGCGAATCTGGGGAAGATTCTTGAGACCGCCAAGAGCAAGGGCGTGCAGGTGCTGCTCCTGGGCATGGAGGCGCCGCCCAACCTGGGGGATGACTATCGGAACACCTTCCGCGCCCTCTACACGGACCTGGCAGCGGAGCATGCCGTGCCATTGGTCCCGTTTCTCCTGGACGGTGTAGCCGGTGTGCCGTCACTCAATCAAGACGACGGGATTCATCCGACAGCGGAGGGGCAGCGCCTGATGGCGGCGCTGGTGTACGCGCGTCTTCAGCCGATGGTTGATGACGTGCTGAGTCGCTGAATGATTGAACTTGTCGATGTCTCCCGCACCGTGACCAGCGGTGCCGGGTCGCTGACCATCCTGCACCCCACGTCGTTTCGGATTGAGAGCGGACGGACGGTCGCGATCACGGGACCGTCAGGCAGCGGCAAGTCCACCCTGCTCGGGTTGCTCGCCGGCCTGGATACGCCGTCCACGGGACGCGTGCTGGTGGACGAGGTGAACATCACTGCGCTCGGAGAAGAAGGACTCGCGCGCCTGCGCGGCGAAAAAATCGGGATCGTCTTTCAGTTCTTCCACCTGATTCCGTCGTTGACCGCGATGGAAAACGTGCTCGTGCCGATGGAACTGGCCGGGCTGCCCGATGCACGCACCCGCGCGGCAGGCCTGCTGCACGACGTGGGGTTGACCGGGCGCGGACATCACTATCCGTCTCAGTTGTCTGGCGGCGAACAACAACGCGTGGCGATCGCGCGGGCGCTGGCCAACGACCCGCCGATCCTGCTTGCGGATGAACCCACCGGCAATCTCGACAGCGGCACCGGGCATCAGGTCATCGAGCTGCTGCTCTCGGTGAATCGCAAACAGGGGCGCACGCTGGTGATCGTCACCCATGACCGTGAGCTCGCCGATCTGGCCGATGAAGTGATCGCGCTTCGCGACGGACGCGTGGAGTCCCGCGTGCACTCGGACACGACGCGCGCATGACGTTCGTGCTGCGGATGGCCTGGCGCGAGGTGCGGTCCTCGTGGACGCGGCTGATGTTCTTCTTCCTGTGCGTCGCAGTGGGCGTGGCGGCGATTGTGGCCGTACGGTCGGTCATCCAGGAAGTGCGCCATGTGCTGACCAGCGAAGCGCGTGCGCTGGTGGGCGCCGACCTGGTGGTGCAGTCCAGTCGCCCGTGGCCCGACGACGTCTCTGCGCGTCTGGATGTGCTGCTCGCTCGCGCGCGCGTGCGCGAGCGCATCGAAGTTATCGAGACCGCCACGATGGCGGCG
>JBKJTD010000440.1:0-6139 GCA_046590915.1 Vicinamibacterales bacterium | reverse complement strand
CCGTGACCGCATTCACCAGATAGTGCAATCCGTAGTTCAGATACACGTACGCATGTCCCGGCGGCCCGTAGAGCGGCCCGTTGCGCGGGGTGCGTCCGGCCGCGGCATGACACGCCGGGTCGTCCTCTCCGATGTAGGCCTCGGCTTCGATGATGACACCCGACACACGTCGTCGGTGGCACTCATGCACAAGCACCTTGCCGAGGATGGCTTCGAGCACGGTCAGCGTCGGCAGGCCGTGCCAGTCCGTCCAGCTGCGCGGCCGTGCCGCGTCAGTCGGTGTCGCATTCGTCGTGCGCATGCCAGGCATCCAGCACCGTCTTGAGGTACCGGCCGGTGTGAGAGGTCGGGTGCGCCGCCAACTGCTCGGGCGTGCCAATCGCCACGATCTCGCCGCCCGCGTCGCCGCCGTCCGGCCCGAGGTCGATAATCCAATCGGCCGTCTTGAGCACGTCGAGGTTGTGCTCAATCACGAGCAGCGTATGCCCAGCCGCCAGCAATTTCCTGAACGCCGCGAGCAACTTCGCGATGTCGTCGAAATGCAGCCCTGTCGTCGGTTCATCAAGCACATACAGGATGCGCTCCCCGCCTTGCGCCACCAGATGCGACGCAATTTTGATGCGCTGCGCCTCCCCACCAGACAGTGTCGTCGCCGGCTGCCCCAAGCGAAGATAGCCGAGGCCGATTTCGTCGAGCACCTGCAGACGACGCGCGACTTTGGGCGTGGCGCCAAAAAACGTCAGGGCCTCACGCACCGTCAGTGACAGCACCTGGTCGATGTTGCGGCCCTTGTACCGAACGTCCAGAACGTTTTGCTTGTAACGTTTGCCATCACAGCCGTCGCACGGCACAAACACATCGGCAAGAAACTGCATCTCGACGCGCACGACGCCTTCGCCTTCACACGTCTCACATCGTCCGCCCGGCACGTTGAATGAAAACGCGCTGGCCGTCAGGCCCTTGGTCTTGGCGTCTTTGGTCGACGCAAACAGCTCTCGGATCGGATCGAATGCCTTCAGGTAGGTCACCGGATTGGAGCGTGGCGTCCGGCCGATCGGCTGCTGGTCGACCAGAATCGTGTCGGTGATGTATTCGAGCCCTTCGATCTGTTCGTAGGTCCCCACGCGGCGATCCCAGTCACCCTTCGCGCGTTTGGCCGCCGCATAAATCACGTCATGCACCAGCGTGGACTTGCCCGAACCGCTCACGCCAGTCACACACGTGAGCACGCTCAACGGAATATCGACGCTGACGTCCTTGAGATTGTGCTCAGTGACCCCACGGATCCGCAGCCGTTGCGGAGACGCCTTTCGCCGTTTCTCGGGCACGGGAATCACCAGATCGCCGCGCAGATATTTGCCGGTCAACGACCGGGGCTCCTCAAGCAGCCCGGCAAGCGGCCCGGAATACATGAGGCGGCCGCCCTGTTCACCAGCACCAAGGCCGAGATCGACCACGTGGTCGGCGACACGAATCATGTCCGCATCGTGCTCAACGACCAGCACCGAGTTGCCCTGATCCCGGAGTTGGCGAAGGATCGCAATCAGTCGTTCGTTGTCGCGCGGGTGCAGTCCGATGGACGGCTCATCGAGCACGTACAGCGTGTCCACAAGCGCCGAGCCCAGCGACGTCGCCAGATTGATGCGCTGCGACTCTCCGCCCGAGAGCGTCGACGACAAGCGGTCGATGGTCAGGTAGTCGAGGCCGACGTCGGCGAGAAATCCAAGTCGCCGTCGAATCTCGCGAAGCACCTTGTCGGCCACCGCCGCTTCTTTCGGCGTCAGGTCCAGCGACTCGAAAAACGAGGAGGCCTCCTTGACCGTGAGCGCACAGACGGCGTCGATCGTCCGGCCACTGACTCTGACGTCACGCGCTTCCTTCCGGAGACGTGTGCCGGCACAGTCGGGACACGTCTGATATCCGCGATACCGGCTGAGGAACACGCGCACGTGCACCTTGTATTTTTTGCGCTCGAGCCATTTGAAGAACCCGCGAATGCCCGGGTACTTCACCTTCTCGCCCTCATCGTCGGTCAACTCGCCGGAAACACCGTCCACGATGAACCTGCGCTCGTCGTCGGTCAGCTCCCGCCAGGGTGTGTCGAGCGGTACGCCCCTCTTCTTCGCCGCACGCTTCAGGTCAACCAGGCAGCCGCGGTAGTGGGGCTTGGTCCACGGCTCGATGGCCCCGCCGGTGACACTCTTGTTGTGATCGGGCACCACCAAATCGAGGTCCAGCTCGATGACATTACCGAAGCCATGACACGTGGGACACGCGCCAAACGGGTTGTTGAACGAAAACAGGCGCGGCTGCGGCAGTTCGTAGGCGATGCCGCACGGCCGGCATTCAAAACGCTCCGAAAAACGATGCACCTTGCCCGGCGTGCCGGCGGCGTCCACCTCCACCGCAAACGCCGCTCCGTCCCCTTCGTGAAATGCGGTCTCCACCGAGTCGGTCAGCCGGCCGCGCACATCCGGTTCGACCTTGAGGCGATCGACGATGACGGCCAGGCTGGGGCGCCCACGCAACTGTTTGGGATCCACGTCTTCAAGGGTGAAGACGACGTCGCCAATCATCACGCGGCCAAATCCGCGCTTGCGCAGTCGGCCGAGCGTCGTGTTGAGTGGATCGTCGGGCTCCACCGCTGTCAGGGGTGCGCTGTCGGCCTCGGCCTCGCCGTCTTCGCTCCCCGCGCCGCTGAAGTCGCCGCCAAGCAGCGACATATCGAAACCGATCAGCAGGCGTGTGCCCTCAGCCAGGGTCAGCAGGCTGCCGGCGACGACCTCCGGGCTCTCCCGTTCGACTTCGTTGCCGCATTGACGGCAGATGGTGCGCCCCGCCCGGGCCCACAGCAGCCGCAGGTAGTCGTGAAGTTCGGTGGTGGTCCCCACTGTGGACCGCGGGTTGCGGATGGCGTTCTTCTGGCGGATCGCAATCGCCGGGGCGATGCCCTCGATCGCATCCACATCCGGCTTTTCCATCCGTTCGAGGAACTGCCGGGCGTAGGCCGACAGCGACTCCACGTAGCGGCGCTGGCCCTCGGCGTAGATGGTGTCAAAGGCCAGCGACGACTTGCCCGACCCGCTGACCCCGGTAAACACCACCAATTTCCGGTGCGGCAGGGTCAGATCGACCCCTTTCAGGTTGTGGGTACGGGCGCCGCGGACCACCAGTTGCCCGGCCGGGCGCGATGACGGGATCGGAGGAGAGTCGGGCATGGACGGCAAGCTTCCGATCCTACCGCATCACCGCATTTGCGATCTGGAGTCGCCTTTGTTATTCTCCGACCGTTCACCCATCCCAGGTTTTTCCGCCTTTGCACCCCTGCACCAACCATCCATTCGAGCTCAATCGAGCCAACTGAGGACACGAGTAAAGTGGCAGTACGTCTGTTCGTCGGCAACATGCCCTACGGGGCGACCGAGGCTGATCTCCGCGCGCATTTCGCGACCGTTGGAGAACCCTCCCAGGTAGTCATCCCGGTCGACCGCGAGACCGGACGCCCCCGTGGTTTTGCTTTCGTCGAGTACATCGAACGTCCGAAGGCCGAAGAGGCTGTGACGCAATTCAACCAGCAGCCCTTCATGGGACGCTCCCTCTCGGTCAGCGAAGCGCGACCACGCGAGGAACGCCCGGCTGGTGGCTTTGCGCCACGGCCTCCGGGCGCTGGTGGCTTTACCCCTCGCCCGCCCGGCGGCGGCTTCAGTGGCGGCGGGGGCGGCTTCCGCCCTAGCGGCCCCCCCTCCCCTCCCGGAAAAAACTTCGGTCCGCCAAAAAAGAAAAGCGCGGGCAACGAAAAACGCTGGGAAAGCAAGGACCGCGGCCCCAAGGGCCCAATCAAGGAGCGCTACACGGGCCGCCTCGGTGGCCTCTACGACTTGCCCGACGACGACGCGCCGATTTCGTCCACGGATTTTGACGATCCAGCGGCCACGGTGCCAGAAGAGGGCGACGAATAGATGACGACCCACATAAAAGTCCTCGGCTGGTTGTCCATCGTCTTTGGAATCTTTTATGTGATGTTGGCCTTTGGCTCGTCGATGGTCCTGGGGATGGTCGCCGCGGCCGTCGCCAGCCAGGGCGGCGAAGACGCAGCCGTGGGTGCAGGCATCCTCGGACTCACCAGCGGAGCGGTCTTCATCTTTTTCCTGTGTCTGGCAATCCCGAGCATGCTGGCCGGCTGGGGGCTGCTGTCGTTCAAGCCTTGGGCGCGCATTCTGGCGATCGTGTTGTCGGTTATCGGCCTGATCAACATCCCCATCGGAACAATGGTGGGTATCTACGGCCTCTGGGTGCTCTTCAACAAAGAGACTGAGACACTCTTCGCTCGTAATGGGGCAATGGGGCAATGAGGCAATGGGCCAATGAAGTTCATTGCCCCATTCCATCGCCCCATTGGCTCATTGCCTCATTGGCTCATTAGCCAGCGGGCCCATTTCCCAGTGTTCTGACGCGACCCAGAGCGGCGTCATTTGATCAAACGCCTCAGCTGAAGCGTTGGCGACTGGCATGTTCCAGTTGGGCGGGTCGACACCACGCAGATGTTTGACGAAGAAGTCGAAACGTTTGCGTTCGCCGTAGGCACCGCCTGGACCGTGGCCAGCGCCTGGAATCACCAGCAGATCAAAATCCTTGTTGGCCTTAATCAAGGCGTCGACTACCTGCATGGTGGATGCGGGATCCACATTGGTGTCCATCTCCCCGACGACCAGTAACATCCGGCCCTGAAGATTTTTGGCGTGATCGACGTTGGACGAGGCGGCATACTCGGGGCCAATCGGCCAGCCCATCCACTGCTCGTTCCACCAAATCTTGTCCATGCGGTTGTCGTGACAGCCGACGGCGGACACGGCGACGTCGTAGAACTCGGGATGAAAGAGCAAGGCGCCGGTGGCGTTCTGCCCGCCTGCCGACGTGCCGTAGATGCCCACTCGACTGGCGTCGTACCACGGGTATTTCGCGGCGACAGCCTTGTGCCAGATGATGCGATCCGGGAAGCCCGCATCGCCCAGGTTCTTCCATGCGACATCGTGGAAGGCCTTTGACCGATTGGACGTCCCGAGTCCGTCAATTTGCACGACGAGGAATCCAAGCTCGGCTTGGGCCTGCATGCCCAGCTGCGTGCTGAACGTCTTGGGGACAAACGATCCCTGGGGGCCCGCGTAGATGTTCTCGATGACCGGGTACTTCTTCGACGGATCGAAGTGCGTCGGTTTGATGATGACGCCCCAGATGTCGGTCTTGCCATCGCGTGCCTTCGAGACAAACACTTCGGGCGCGGACCATCCGGTTGTGAGGAGCGGCGCCATGTCACCCTTCTCGAGCTCAAGGACCACCGACTGGTCGCTGGTGCGACGCAGCTGCGCGACTGGGGCCAAATCGACACGCGACCAGCTGTCCACGTAGTACTGGCGGTCGGTCGAGAACGTCACGGTGTGCGTGCCGTCCGCGCTGGTCAGGGCCGTCAGCCCCGTGCCGTCAAAATTGATGCGGTACGCGTGCACGAAATACGGGTCCTGCGACGGGTTCATGCCACTGGCGCGGAACCAGATCTGCCGGGCCGTGTCATCGACGCGATCCACTCCGCGCACGACCCACTGGCCGCGCGTGATTTGATTCTTCACCTGACCTGTGGCGCCGTCGTACAGGTAGAGATGACTCCAGCCATCGCGCTCGGAGGCCCAGATGATTTCGCGGCCGTCGGCCACATCTTCGCGGATGCGTTTGCCGGAATACTCCACAAACGTCTTGCTGATTTCTTCGATGAGCGCACGCGTGCGCCCGGTGGTCGCATCCAGTTCGAGCACACGATAGACCTGGTGACCGCGCTGGTTGGACTCAAACGTCACCGACCGGCTGTCGAGCCGCCAGGCCAGGCGGCCATTCGAGAACGGGTTCGAAAACAGAGCCGGATTGCCGACGTGCGCAGTCCTGGTCTCGACGTTGAAGATCACCGGCACGTCGTAATCAACTTCATCGCCGGGCTTGCGGTAAAAAATCGACGAGTGTTTGGGCTGCACCTGATCGGACGGTGACGACTGAATGTAGTGCACCTGGCGGTTGTAGCCGGGACGGCGTTTGACGATCGCGATTTTTTGGGAATCGGGCGACCAGCGCAATGACGCCAGTGTGTAACCGT
>JBKJTD010000428.1:0-4919 GCA_046590915.1 Vicinamibacterales bacterium | reverse complement strand
GGTCTTCCAGCCAACGGCGCGTTCCAGATCCTCGAGGACGCGCAACAGCGCTTCTGGATCTGCTCGAACAGCGGTATTTATCGCGTGGCGCGCTCCGACCTCGACGACCTGGCGACGGGCGGGCGGCGGACAGTCACCGCTGTTCGGTATGGGCGCGACGACGGCATGGCGAATCAGGAATGCAACGGCCTCAGTCGCCCCGCCGGCATTCGTGCGTCCGATGGCCGCTTCTGGTTCCCCACGCAGGGCGGGGTCGCCGTGGTGGACCCGGGTGCGATCGCGCGGCGGCCGGCGCCACCCGTCGCCCTTCTCGACGTGAGAGTAGGCGGAGTCTCCGCGCCGTCACTCGAGGGCATTGAGATTCGGTCGGGGAGCAGCTCCATCGAAGTGCAGTACACGGCCTTGACCTTCGTCCGGCCCGAGTTGGCCCAGTTCAAATACCGGATGGAAGGCCTCGAGACCGATTGGGTGGACGCCGGCACCGCGCGCTCCGCGCGCTACGCGCGCCTCCCCTACGGCGATTTTCGTTTTCGCGTCATCGCTGCCAATCGCGATGGCGTGTGGAATGAAGAAGGCGTCGGGATCGACATCATCGTCGTGCCCCCCTTCTGGCGGACGACGTGGTTCATGGCGCTGATGATGGCCATCGCCGCCACGGTGACCTATGGTGGCCACCGCTGGCGGGTGGCGGCCCTCGAGCGCAAACAAGCGGTGCAGCAGGCGTTTGCGCGCCAGCTTATCGATTCGCAGGAAATGGATCGCAAACGGATAGCGTCGGACCTGCACGACGGGGTGTCACAGACGCTCGTGGTGATCAGGAACTGGGCGCGCGTGGGTGCGCCCGCCCTCGCGCCCGACAGTGCTGCGGGTCGGCGGCTTGGGGAGATTGCTGACGCGGCGTCCCAGGCGCTGGGTGAAGTGCGCGACGTGGTGCACGATTTGTTACCACTCCACCTCGAGCGCATGGGTCTTGCCGAAGCCATGCGCGACGCCGCAGCGCGGGTGGCCGACGCGTCCGGGATCACGATTACCTGCACACTGGCCGAGACCCAGGGTCATCTGACGCCGGATGTCGCCTTGAAGCTGTTTCGTGTGGCGCAGGAAGGCCTGAACAACGTGGTCAAACACTCCGGCGCGACGACCGCGACGGTGGCCCTCACGCTGGAACCCACCCACATCCGAATGACGATCCAGGACAACGGCAAGGGGTTTGATCCGGACACGGTGTCACCCACGGCTGCGGGTGACGGGTTCGGCCTGGTCGGCATGGCGGAACGCACCCGGATGATGGGCGGCGACCTGACGATCACGTCTGCACCGGGACGCGGAACCACCGTTATCATCAACGTGCCACGCGCCGGTGGGCGCGCGTGACAGGAAGGAGGGCCCCATGCCGGAACCGTCGCCGATTCGAATACTGATCGCTGATGACCACACACTGATGCGGCAGGGCCTGCATGAGATCTGCTCCAGCGCGGGCCTGGCGGTCGTCGGCGAGGCCAGGAACGGCGCCGAAGCGGTTGAGCTGAGACGGACCACCCGCCCCGACGTCATCTTGATGGATCTCGCGATGCCACAAGTCGACGGGGCGGAAGCCATCCGGCAGGTCATCGCCGAGTCCCCGGCGTCCCGCATCATCGCGCTGACGATGTATCGCGAAGAGCCGTACATGCTGGCGGCTATCCGCGCGGGGGCGCGCGCGTACCTGCTCAAGACGGTCGAGGCGCATGAACTCATCGCGACCATTGAAGCCGTGCATCGCGGCGAGTACCTGATCGACCCGATCATCGCGGCGCGCGTGCTGGGCGAGTTTCACGCGGTTCCGCCCGTCGTGCCGCCATTTCAGGTCCTGCTCGAGAAGGAAATCGAAGTCCTGCGCCTGGTCGCGCAAGGGCTCGACAACCGCGACATCGCGTCGGCCTTGCATTGGTCGGTGCACACGGTCTCCAACCGGCTGCGCGTGATCTTTGAAAAACTCCACGTGGATAACCGCACGCAGGCCGCGCTCTACGCGCTGCGCCACGGCTGGGCGACGCTCGACGAACCGCGCGAGGAGCCACGTACAAATTATTTTTCCGGGTCGCGGCGCGATTAGATTGATTCGCGTCTGGCGCCAGGACGACGGGCGCGTGCCTAATCGCGGGCATGGCTCCCACACCATTCACGATTCTCGTCGTCCATGAACGTCCGGCGGTGCGCCAGTTCGTGGACCTGGCGGTTGGTTCCGACGCCGTGAGCGTCGTCGGTGCGGTGGATGCTCACGCCGCGCTGGCCTGCGTCGAGCGCGCCCGGCCTGACCTCGTGCTCGCGGCGACGGGACTGGCCGGCCTTGGCGCCCAAGACCTGGCGGGGCGGCTCTCGAGCCTGGGCGTCCCCGTCGTCCTGGTAAAAGGCAGCCTGGAGCACATCAAAGCGGAGCCCGACGTTGCTGCCGCGGGAGTGCTCTCCAAACCCCTGCAGGTGCGTCAACTGCGCGAACTGGTCGCGCAGACGCTTCTGGAGCGAAGCAGGGTGACACCACCACAGGGACTCGCGGAAAACGCTGTGGATGACGATGATTTCGACGCGGACCCCATCGACGCCTGGCTGAGCGGCGCCGACATGTCTCTGGGCGCTGTGTCCAGGCAATGGCAGCGCATGGTCGTCGACGCAGGAGATCTTCATTCATTTCTGAAAGATGTATCGGCCCTCCGATCCGGCGCGACATCGGTCCGTAGGCTGCAGTTCACCCCCGGCAGCTACTCCGAGAGATAAAAAAAGGTTGGAACACACTATGAGCAATCCCTTTGGTCTCCCGCGCATCATCGTCTGGGCACACGCCACATTCTGATCCGATCCTGGCCGCCCTCGCATAAGATGGCGGCCTATGAGAACCGCCCTCGTCATCGCACTCGTGCTCGCGGCCGGCTCCGCGACCGTGCCCGCTGCTGCTCCGTCGCCCGCTGCGCAGGACGCCACCCTCACCATTCGTGCCGCCCGGGTGTTTGACGGCGCGCGGCTGCGGCGCGACCAGGTCATCGAGGTGCGCGCGGGGCGCATCGTTTCGGTGGGCGCCAGGTCCGGCGAGGTGACGCACGACCTCGGTGATGTCACCGTGCTGCCGGGGCTCATTGACGTGCACACGCACATCGACTGGCACTTCGGTCCCGATGGGCGGTACGGCACCCGCCCGGATGGCCCGCGCGAAACGCCTGAGCAGCGCGACGCGGCGATTGCGGCGAATCTGAAGGCGACGCTCCTGGCAGGATTCACGACGGTCCAGAACCTCGGCAACCGAGCCGATGCGTCACTGCGACAGGCGGTCGCCGACGGACACCTCTCCGGCCCGCGCATCGTGACGTCGCTGGGCCAAGTGTCCCCGGGGCAACGAACGCCGGATCAACTGCGCGAGGCCGTGCGAACGCTCAAGGCCGCCGGCGCCGACGTGATCAAGTCGTTCGCCTCAGGCAGCATCCGCGATGGCGGAAAACTCAACGTCACGCAGGACCAGCTCAACGCGGTGTGCGGCGAAGCGCGCGCGCAGGGACTGCGCGCGGTCGTGCATGCACACGATTCGGCGTCGATCGTCGCGGCCGTCAAGGCCGGCTGCCATCAAATCGAACATGGTGTGTTTGCTGACGATGAGGCGATTGCGGCGATGAAGGCGGCCAACGTGTTTTTTGATCCGAATATCGGCGTGGTCCTCCAGAACTATCTTGCGAACCGGCAGAAGTTTCTCGGGACCGGCAGCTATACCGAGGAAGGATTCGCGTTCATGGAGCGCGCGATACCGACGCTGGGGCCCATCTTCAAGAAGGCACTCGACGCGGGGATTCGCATGCCGCTGGGCACCGACGCGGTCGCCGGTGCGCATGGCCACAACGCGCGTGAAGCCCTGGCCCGCGTCGCCGCAGGACAGAAGCCGATCGACACCGTCATCAGCGCGACGTCGCTGGCAGCCGAATCACTCGGCATGGCCGATCGCCTCGGACGACTGGCGCCTGGGTACCTGGCAGACCTGATCGCCGTGTCCGGCGATCCGACGACCGACATCACCGCGCTGCAGCGCGTCACCTTCGTGGTCGCACAGGGCCGCGTGGTGCCCAAGTCGTGACTCGGCGGTTATGGCTGCGGCTTGTTGGTGCGCTGGCGGCGACCTGGCCCCTCACGTCCGTGCGCGCGCTGACCTGGGCGCAGAGTCAGCCGCAGGCAACCCTCGATGCACGGACGTTGCTCGCCATCGCCGACGTGGTCCTGCCATCGAGCCTTACAGCCGACGAACGCGGCGCGGCGGTCATCGCGTTCACCGAGTGGGTCGGCGGGCACAAGGCCGGCGTCGACGCGGGACACTCCTACGGCAATTCGCAGTTGCGCACGACGGGACCGTCACCGGCGTCGACCTATCCGGCGCAACTGATCGCGCTCGACACCGCAGCCCGGGCCGAGGGCGCCGCAGGGTTTGCGGCACTGCCCAACGATGGTCGGCGGCGTCTCATCGAGGGCGCACTCAACGCGCCGACACGTGTCACACAACTTCCGGCGCGACCATCGAGCGGGCATGTCATCGCCGACTTCATGGGTCACTACTTTCACGGGCCGGACGGCTACAACCTCGCCTATCGCGCGGCGATCAATCGCGAGGACTGTCGTGGCCTCGACGGGTCGGAGCGGCGGCCTGACGCGTTGCCCGAACGGGCGAGGCGCGTCTGATGGCGGTCCACGAATCGGACATCTGCATCATCGGCGGCGGCATCACCGCGGCCCTGATCGCCGAGAAGGTGGCGGCACTTCGTCCTGGCCTCTCCATCACCATCGTCGAGGCCGGCCGGTCGCTCTTTGACGTGGAGAACCGGACCGAGTATCGGCGTCGCGGCCTCGACTACGGCGAGAACCAGCCGCGTGTTGCACACGCGCGGGCGAACCGCCATCGGCGGTCACGA
>JBKJTD010000424.1:0-3712 GCA_046590915.1 Vicinamibacterales bacterium | reverse complement strand
TCGTGACCGCCGATGGCGGTTCGCCCGCGCGTGTGCAACACGCGGGGGCGGATGTCTCCAATCCTCGATGGGGTGACGACAACCGTCTGCGGGTGACGGCGCAGACCGCGACGTGGGTGGTGGATCCGCTGCAGCCGAGCGGCGTGCACCAGCGCGACGCGCCGACCGCCGATGGTGGGGGATTGGCAAGTCCCGACGGCCGATGGACCGCGGCCCTTCAGAACCAACCGGCGCGTCCCGCGACTGCGTCAGTGCGTACCGACTTCGAGCGCCGGCACGAAGAGCGCTTCAAGGGTGATGCGTTTGACTGGTATCCGTTTCGCCAGGATGGCCAGCGGTTCCCTGTGCCCGATCGGCGGGCGAGGCCAGTGTCCGAAGTGGTCATACGTCCCGCGGCGGGCGGCGACGCGCGCACGCTGACGACGCTCGGTGTCGCAGGCGCGACCGGACTGCAATGGGTGCCCGACGGCACGGCGCTGCAGTTTTCGTTCAACGAGCGCGCCGCCCGCGAAGAAGGCGCATACGGATCAACCGACATGCACCGCGTCACGCTTGACGCCCGTGTGACACGCATCACCAACGACGGCTACGACTACACCGGCGCGGCGTTCTCACCCGACGGCAGGTGGATGTCCTACGAGCGCGCCCCCAGTACCCAGCTCATCGTTGACCAGAAAATGACCCATGGCGGGGCGCAGGATGTCTACATTCAACCGGCGGGACTCGGTGAGCCGAGGAACCTGACCGCCGACTGGGATCGGGATCCGGGGCCCGTGCGCTGGTCACCAGACAGTCGTCATCTGTATTTCACCGCCGAGACCGGCGGCGCCGTGCACTTGTTCCGCGTCGCGGCTGCGGGTGGCCCCGTGGAGCAGGTCACGCGCGGGGACCGGCGTCTGAACGGCATCGACTTCGATCGCGCGTTCCAGCGCATCGTGTACACCGTCGGCGATCTGGATCGGCCCTCGGACGTGTATGTGGCCGACATCGATGGCCGCAACGAACGGCGATTGAGTGACGTGCACTCCGCGTTTTTGTCGGGGGTGACGTTGGCGACCCGACGGTCGGAGACCGTCCAGTGGAAAAGCACCGATGGCACTCCCATCGAAGGGTTTTTGATGTTTCCCCATGGCTACGAGCCCGCTCGTGGTCCCTACCCGCTCATCGTCATGAACCATGGCGGTCCACACGCGGCATCCGGCTATGGGTTTGCGTTCAAGAATTCGCTGTTTGCCGCGAACGGATATTTCGTCTTCCTCCCGAATTTTCGTAGCTCCACCGGGTATGGCGACGCGTTCAAGTGGGCGACGTGGGGCGGATGGGGCAACAAGGATGGCGAGGATGTCATCTCGGGGATCGACGCGCTGGCCTCACGCTTTGCCATCGATCGCGCCCGCGTGGGCACCACGGGCCATTCCTACGGGGGCATTCTGACCAACTGGCTGATCACGCGCTATCCCGACCGCTTCAAGGCCGCAGTGCCGGGCGCGGGCGAATCCAACTGGACAGCCAATTACGCGTTGTCAGACATCTCGCGCACGAAGGATATGGAATTCTTCGGTCCCCCCTGGGACCGCCGCGCGCTGGAAGTCATGGTCGAGCAGTCGCCGTTTTTCCGCTGCGGCAACACCAAGGCGGCGACGCTCTTCATCCACGGTGAGGTCGACTACCGTGTGCCGATCGAGGGCGCGATTCAGCTCTACACGTGTCTCAAGAAGATCGGCGTACCGACCAGGATGATCATCTACGAGGGCCAGGCCCACGGCATCAGCGGACACTGGAACGTGGTGCACCGAATGCTCAATGAGCTTCGATGGTGGGAGACTTATCTGAAGTAGGCGGTGTCCCCGCGACCGCTACGACCACATCCCAGTACATCCGCATGAAGCGGTGCAGCTCGCTGATCAGGATGCGTTCCTGATCGGAGTGTGCGCCAAAGCCTTTTGGACCGTCTTCGGTGTCCAATCCTGGGCCGATGCCGTAACACTGGATGCCCTTGGCGCGCAGAAAGGCCATGTCGGTCGCGCCCGTGCTCATGCTTGGCAGGGTGGGCGCGTTGTAGTGTGTGGTGACGGCGGTTTCGATGGCTTTGAAAACGCTGGAATCGATCCGGGCTTCAACGCCGCCTGGGCGCACGTTGCGTTTGGTCAGACGTACTTCCACGGCCGGGTCGTTGACGACCTTGCGCACCTGCTCAACAAAGGCCGTGATGTCTTCGTCGGGAAGGATGCGGGTGTCGAGCGTGGCGATGGCCTCGGAGGGAATCACGTTGATGCGGTTGCCGCCTGCCACGATGTTGGGTGCCACCGTCGAGCGGAGAATGGCGGCCATCGACGGTTCGAACCGGCGGAAATACTCGTCAGCGGCGCCGACCTTCGCGGGGTCGGCCACGGCCCGATACCGCTCGGCTGCTGCCGGTTCGGAGATGGCCGCCAGCCGCTTGAAGAATGCGCTGGTGGTTTCGTTCAGGCGAATCTCGGGCTGCCACTTCGTCACGGCCGCAACGGCCTGCGCCAGATGCGTCACCGCGCTCGACTCAAGCGGGACCGATCCGTGACCGGCGGGTCCCCGGGCCACGAGCTCAATGCCGAACGGGCGTTTTTCCAGCGTCTGCACCTGTGCGTACCGAGCCACGCCACCCGTGCGCGTCACGCGACCACCTTCGGCGATGCAGTACTCGGCGTCGATGCTGGCAAAGTGTGTGTCGGCCATGAACTGGATGCCGACCTCCGTCGATCCCTCCTCGCCCGACTCTGCGAGGAAGATGACGTCGCGATCAAGCGGCACGTTGAGCCGCTTGAGCATCAACATGATCATCAGCGACGTGGCAACGTTGTCCTTGTCGTCGACGGTGCCACGGCCATAGACATAGCCCCCGTCGATCGCCGCGCCGAACGGGGGGAAGGTCCACCGTTCGGGGTAGACGTTGACCGTGTCGGTGTGTGCCATCAGCAGGAGCGGGCGTTTGGCGCCGGTGCCCTTGAGTCGCGCGACCAGGTTGGGGCGATGCGCCTCGCGTGAAAATTCCTGGGTCGGAATCCCTTCGGCCTCGAGTACTTTTTTCAGATAATCCACCGCCTCACGCTCCCTGCCGGGCGGGTCCGACGTGTCGAAGCGCACGAGTGCCTGAAAGTGTGTGAGCGTTTCGGCGTCGAGGGCTGACCAGTCAGGGGCCTTGGACTGTTGGCCGGTCGCGGCGAGCAGGACGAAGAGGGTGGCAAATCGCAGCATGGGGGTTATTCTGCCACTTTAGGCGCGGCGTGCCCCGGCGATCGCCTCGGCCGACTTGAGTGCCACGGCGACGAACGTGAGCGTGCCGTTGGTGCAGCCGCCGGTGGGCAGTGTCGGTGCGCCGACCACGAACAGATTCTCGTGGTCGTGGGCGCGACCCGATGGATCCACCACACTCGTGGCCGCGTCGGCGCCCATGCGGCAGCCGCCGGCCGGATGGTCCTGATACGAGAGCGCACTGACATTGCCGCGACGACCCTCGTTGGCCTTGGCCATCAGGTCAAACAGCGCCTCGAAGTGCGCGCGCGCCGCCCCTTCGCGTGCCGTGGACGCCTCGTCAAGCCGATGTCGCACGACCGGCATCGGATCGCCCCAGCGATTCTTGGTGGAGGCACTGAGCGTGAGGCGGCTGTCGCGGTCTGGGTGGACGTCGTAGTACCCGCGCACGCGTGCGGTGCCTCGTGATGTCCGTGTGCGCCAG
>JBKJTD010000250.1:0-3559 GCA_046590915.1 Vicinamibacterales bacterium | reverse complement strand
GATCATCGGGAAGAGGGTCGTCTTGCCCGAGCCATTGGGTCCCACCAGGCCGACCTTGTCACCGGGATTGAGCTGGAAGTTGGCGTCAACAAAGAGGATCTGCCGGCCGTACTGCTTGGAAATGTTCGAAAAACTGATCACGACCCTCCCATGTTATCCTGTGGGTCACCGCTGAAGTCCGGCCTTCGAGCTTTCGCCCGCGTAGAGTGTCCTTGGTTCTTTCGTTTCCTGGCCCCCAACGTGCATGCTGAGCAAGAGGAGCGGAAGTCCGTTCCGCCGGGCTTTGCCGGTTTTCTTGTTTCAGGAGCTGTTACATGGGTCGCAAACTGTACGTCGGCAATCTCCCTTATTCCGCCACCGAAGATGAATTGCGTGAGTTCTTCAGCGGCGCAGGCGCCGTTGACACGGTCAACGTCGTGCGTGACAACGCCACGGGCCGTGCCCGCGGATTCGCCTTTATCGAGATGGCCACTGATGCCGAGGCACAGAAGGCAGTCGAGATGTTCAATGAGAAGCCAATGGGCGGCCGCAACCTCGCGGTGAACGAAGCCCGGCCGAAGCCCCAGTTTGGTGGCGGCGGTGGCGGCGGTGGTCGTGGCGGCGGCGGCTACGGTGGTGGCAACGGCGGCGGTGGTGGCAATCGTCGCGAACCGCGCTGGTAAGTTTTCATCGAGTAAAATAACGATACCCGGTCGCGCAGGGCGCGGCCGGGTATTCGTGTGTGACGGAGCGCACCTCGCTCCAACTTTTCCAGAAGGACTACCGTGAAGGTCAACAAAGGCGCGCGCGTATCGCAACCAAAGTACGGGCCGGGCACGGTCACCGATTCGGACGGCGCGCACGTCGTCATCGACTTCGACAACCACGGCCCCAAGCGGTTCGTGACGGCGATGGTTTCTCTGGCGCCGACCGACGAACCGGCTCCGGAAAAAGCCAAGACCAAGCGGCGGACGAAAAAAGTCGTCGCCGAGTAGCGTTTCCCCCGAAAACTCACACCGAGACATGGAGGGCCCTCCATGTCTCGTTGTGAATATTTACTCCCCTCCGCCTGCGGCTTTCTTGGCCGCGTCAATCGCTTTCTGACGCTCCTCCATGTGTTTTTCCATGTCGAGGCGTGGGATGCCGTCCTTCCACCAGTCAGGCGCAGGCGCACCCTTCAGATAGTGATCGAAGAACTCCTTCACACGCACCGTATAGTCGTGCTGGTTGGCCGGGCGAGCCAGGCCGTGATTTTCGCCGGGGTATTCCAGCAACACGACTGGCTTCTGCAGACGACGGAGGGTGTTGTAGTACTCGATGCCCTGGGTAAAGTCGACGGCCCCGTCCTGATCGTTATGCAGAATAACGAGCGGCGTTTTGACCTTCGCGGCATGGGCCACCGGTGAGTTGCGCGTGTAGGCGTCCCACTGTTCCCACGGTCCGCCGGTGAACCGACCCTGGCTGCTTTCGAAGATCGCGCCGTTGGTCCCTCCGGTGTTCTTGTAGAGCACCGAATACATGCTGATCATGTTGGTGAGGGGCGCGCCGGCGATGGCTGCGGCAAACATGTCGGTCTGCGTAATCGTGAACGCCGTCTGGTAGCCGCCCCATGAATGGCCGTGGAGTCCGACTTTGGCGGCATCCACCACTCCGGTCGCCACGGCAGCCTTCACCGCGGCCGGCAAGGTCCACGCCGCCGACATGCCGGGATCGTTGATGTAGTACTTGATGTCGGGCTGCAGCACTGCGTAGCCATTGCTGGTGTAGGCCTGACGGTTGAAGCCGTTGGCCGCCGGGCGCCCGTATTGATAGTGGCCCTGCGTCAACCGCTCGTAGATGTACACGACCGTCGGATACGACTTGCCCTTTTCGTAGTTGGCGGGCAGGTACAACGACGCCTGCAGGCGCTCGCCTTTGGCGTTCTTGAATTCGATGAGCTGCGCGCCGGCCGACCACGCAAGTGATTGGGCTTCGGGCGCCATATCCACGATCTTCCTGGCGTTCTTGAGCGTGGCATCGGTCACAAAGATCTGCGGCGCTTCGGTGGGCGTCTCGCGGCGATACATCCAGGTATCGCCCTTGGCCGCCTTCTGCAATCCACTGATCGACGCGTCCTCCCACAGCAGCATGTTGTGTCCCAACTTGCCGGGCTCGAGCACGCCGTACCCGGCGCGTTTTGTCCACTCGGCCATCACCGAGAAGTACTGTGGCTTGCTCAAGTCGATGCCACGTTCGTTCTCGTAAATGCCGAAGACACGTCCCTGATACCGGATCTGATCCTTCCTGCCGTTGACGGTCAGGTTCACCGCGGGCGCGCCAGGGGTGGCGGGCACCTTCCAGATATCCCAGCGATCGGAAATCAGCACATAGTCGTTGTCCGAGGTCCAGCCGATCGCGTTGGACGGCGGGTCCACCACATTGACGTCGCTTTCGACGTTCACAAACGCGGTGGGCACCTTTTCGGTGATGTTGTGCGTCTGGCCGGTCTCGGCGTTGAACACGTAGTAGTGCTTGTTCTCATAGTAGAGATATTTCGTGCTGTCGGGCGACGCGGAGTTGACCCATCGCAGATTCTTCTTCACCGTGATGCGCTCGCCGGTCGTGGTGTCGATGGCATACACGTCTCGGAACTGCTGGCCGTTGAGGTTGCCCATCAGTTCGTATGCCGTGTTGCTTGTGCCAATCGCCCATTTGCCGCGACCGGTCACCTGCACGGTTGGAACCTCGTCATCGGCGAGGCGCACCATGGTGTTGTCGGCGGGCCGATACAGCGCCGGATAGTTGAAGCTGCGATCAGCGGTCTCCTGCACGCGCTGCTGTGACTGAAGGCGCGGATCCTTGTAATGCCAGATCACGAGGTTTGCACGTTCGGTTGCCTCAGTCGGCGCCGCGGGAGCACCGGCAGCGGGGGCATCTGCGCCCTCCGGGCTCGGGGCGGCGTTACTCTGCCCGGCAGGCGGCGGCACGGGAGTCAGTTCCGCGATACCGAAGATCATCGCGGTGCGGTCATCGTTCCACGTCGGCGTCCGGTTGCCGCTCACCGACATGTTCGCGGGAAACGCCTTGTCGTCCTTCGCGCTGTACACGACTTTTGTTGGCGCGCCGCTTCCGAAGCCCGTAAAACCCACCACCGAGAACAGTCGCTCACGGAACGCCCGGTCATCAGTGCCCCTGAGCATCGTCAACGCATCACCTTCGGTCGCCCACGCCATGCGCTCATAAAACGCCTTGTCGGTGTCGAGCGAGGCCGTGGTGCCAGTGGACATGTCACGAATCTGCAGACCGTTGCCGGCCTGATCGGCGGCGTCGATCACCAGCGCCAGGTACTTTCCGGATTTGTTGAAGTTGAACTCGGAGACGTTGCCGACGTTGAGCTCGGTGCCGGTCTTTAATTCGCGCAGCAGCAGGTCGGTACCGCGCGGCCGTGTATCGCGAGGGGCGTTGCCGGCCGGAGCAGGACCACCGGCACGACCAGCGGCCGGAGCGGCCGCCCCTGGTGCGGCCTCCGCGCCATATCGATGAAGCGCAATCCATCCGCCCATCTCGCCCGCGAAAGCGAAGCGGCGAATCTTGGGGATGC
>JBKJTD010000097.1:0-3915 GCA_046590915.1 Vicinamibacterales bacterium | reverse complement strand
CTCGCGCTGGGCCTGCAGACGCTGCTCGCGATTGTCATCCGCGAATATCAGCGCCTGCTCGATGAACACTCGGTGCTCGACTTTGCGGGGATGCTCGACCGCGCGGTGGCGTTGCTCTCCCGGCAGGAGGAGTTTGCGCGCAGCCGCCTGAAGTTGCAGTCGCGCTATCACCACCTGCTGGTCGACGAGTTCCAGGACACCAGTCGCCAGCAGTGGCGGCTCATCGATCTGCTCGTGGAGGCATGGGGTGAGGGCGAAGGTGTCGTTGACGGCCCCACGTCCATCTTCATCGTGGGCGATCGCAAGCAGTCGATCTACCGCTTCCGCCACGCGGAAGTGATCCTGCTCGACGAAGCGGCGCGCCGCATCTCCGCGCTCCGCCCCGGTCGGCGGGTGCGACAGGCCATCTCGACCAACTTCCGCGCGGTGTCAGGACTGCTCGCCTTCGTGAACACCTTGTCGGCGTCGATGGAAGGTGACCCTGCCCTCGATGAGCGTTTCGCCTATCGCGAGTCCGACAGGTTCCCGGTCGATCGCGTAGACGATGGGGGACGTCGCGACGGTGTGCCTGTGCTCGGGGTGGTGGCGCAATCATCCATACAGATGGCGGCCGAAGCGGTGGCGTCGGAAATTTCGCGCATCCTCGCCGGGGTCATTGTCCGCGACAAGGACGGTCCGTCGCGACCGGCACGGCCCGACGACATTGCGATCCTGTTCAGGGCGCGCGCGGGACATCAAGTGTTTGAGGAGTCACTCGAACGTCGCGGCATCCGCACGTATGTCTACAAGGGGCTCGGATTTTTTGACGCGCCGGAGGTGCAGGACTTGCAGGCGCTCCTGCGCTTCCTCGCGCAGCCGGACTCCGATCTGCGTGCGGCGGAGTTTTTGCGATCACGTTTTGTCCGAATCTCCGACCCTGCGCTGTCAAGACTCGCCCCGCAGATTGCCGCCGTGCTCAACGGCAGTGTCCCGGTACCCGCAGGCCTGCCCGACGCCGACGCACGGCTGCTTGTCCGTGCGACGACCGACGTGCAGCGGTGGATCGCGATGGCCGATCGCATCCCGGCGGGGACGCTGATCGATGTGGTCATGCGCGAGTCGGCCTACGCCGCCGAGCTCCGGGGCCGTCGTCGTCACCAGTCGCGTGAAAACATCAAGAAGGTGCGCGGCCTGATCCGGCGCGTCGAGAACCGCGGGTATGCGACGCTCGGGCGGCTCGCGGAGTATTTTGAGACGTTGCGCGCCGGCGACGAATCCAATGCCGTGGTCGAAGCGCGAGGATGCGTGCAGTTGATGACAATCCACGCGGCCAAGGGGCTCGAGTTTCCGATCGTGTTTGTCGTGAATCTGCAAAACCCCGGTCGGGGTCGTCATCAGGGCATCAGTGTGATCGACCGTAGTGTGGACGGTGAACCGGAGGTGGCGTTCCGATCCACCGATGGCACCAGACTGGAGGAGCGGCGAGAGGCCGAGGAACTGCGGCGACTGGTGTATGTCGCGATGACCCGCGCGCGCGACCGGCTGTATCTGGCCGCGCAAGTGGGGGAGGACGGCTACCTCAAACATGCCGCCCGCAGTCTGGCCGGCCTGTTTCCTCCCGCGCTCCGGGACGTGTTTCCGAAGGCGGCGGCCGCCGGCCCCGATGTCGCCGAGATTTTCTGGGACGCGCCCGGGCACCGGTTTGCCTTCACGGTCTGTCGTCCCGACACGGCCGCACCCCAGGTGCCGGCTGAGGTTCCGGTCGCGGCCATACCGATCGACCGGCAGCCCTTGCGCTGGCCGGGGACCGTTCGACAGGCCACGGCCGCCGCGCCAGCCACAGAAGTCGAGGGCCGTCTCCCGGGGCCGGTCTCGGCCCCCCCCTCGGAATCGAACCGGTCCCGGACCGAAGAGCGAATTGCGGGCACCCTGGTCCATCGCCTTCTCCAGTGGGCGGGCACCCGTCAGCCAACGCTGGAACAATGGCGGGACGCCTATGCCCGGCTGGTCAGGCCGGAGGCGCTGGTGGACGTACATGATCCCGAGAGCCTGCGCGAGGAGGTCGTCCGGGCTGCCGACGCGCTTCGGAACCGGACCCGCCTGGCCGACCTGTTGGCCAGCGGGACCTGTTGGTATGAAACGCCCTTTTCCTGGCGCGCGACAGGGGAGCACGAGGTGATCGTCCGGGGCACCATTGACTGCCTGGTTGTCGACCCGGAGGGGACCATGACCGTGGTGGAGATCAAGACCGGCGCCCCCCGTCTGGAGCATCAGGCGCAGCTGGCAACGTATCTGGGGGCCCTGCGCGCCCGATATCCCGATGTACACATTCGTGGCGAAGTCGTGTATTGCCCGCCTGGGGACTGAGATACACTGATTTCGATGTCACTCACGTGTCCCAACTGCGGCAATGCCGAAAATTTCCTGGCCAAGACTCTCCAGATGCACTTGGTGCGTGTGGCCGACGGGCAGGTGCAACCCCCCCTTGAAGAAGGACGTCCCGCCCTGTTCGAACTGCTCTGCGACGAATGCGACAGCACGCTCGACCTCGAACACATGGCAGACGTGGAACGTCGCGAGCTGATGAGCACGCTCGGCGCACGCTGATGCGTGACGAGGTCGCCTACGACTTCGTGGATATGACCCAGATCGTCGAGCAGATGCTCGAGGCGTTTTTCTCCGACAAGCGCTGACGCTGCGACCATGCGGTTGCACATTGACGTCCTTGGCTGGCTGCATCTGGTCTGGGGCGCATTCGGCTTGCTGACCGGCTTTTCCCTTCTTATTTTGGCTGTCGGCGCCAGGCAGGCGATGCTTGGCGACACGTACGGCCGCGGCGAACAAGCGGCCGTGGCGGTGCTGGTGGTGGTGGGCGGCGTGCTCATGACCGGCGGCGCGGCCTGCGCGGCCACGGGCTGGTTCCTGCGCCTCATTCACGGCCGCGCGCGCCTTGCCGCGCTGATGCTTGCCGTGCCCAACCTGATCTTGGTCCCGTTTGGCACGGCCCTGGGCGTGTACAGCTTCTGGGTGTTGCTCAACAACGACGCGCGCCGTATTTTTGGCCACCCACAGAAACTGCCATGAAACGGGATCCGAAACTCTGGGCCGGTCTGTCCTACGCGCTGGGACTGCTGAGCGGGCTCATCGTCCTCGCAGTGGAGAAGGAGGACCTGTACGTGCGCTTCCACGCGATGCAGTCCTCGCTGACGTTTGCGGCCGTGGCGGTGCTGTACGTCTTGCTGCCGACCGTGCCGATTGTCGGAGGTCTGGGGCCGATCAGGGTGGCATTTTCGATGGCAGTCTTTTTTTTGTGGGGTCTGTTAATCGTCAAGGCGCTGATGGGGGAGGCCTACCGCCTTCCCTACATCGGTGATGTGGCGCACGCGATGTCCGCCACAAAGTAGAATCGGACTATGGCCCTGTCCGAGTCCCTGATTCTTGATGCCCTGCGAATTGTGCAGGACCCCGACCTCCACCGCGACATCGTCTCTCTCGGTTTCGTCAAAAACATCCGTATCAATGGCGGCGCGGTTGCCTTTGATGTCGAACTCACGACACCAGCGTGTCCGGTGAAGGACCTGCTGCGCGAACAGGCGCGCGCGGCTGTGGCCGCCTTGCCGGGGGTCACGCAGGTGGACATTCAGATGACGTCGCAGGTGCGCGCGGCCGGTCGCCCCGAGGCCGGGCGCGCGGCGGTGGATGGCGTCAAGAACATCATTGCGGTTGGTGCCGGCAAAGGCGGTGTGGGCAAGACCACCGTCGCGGTTAACCTCGCCGTAGCGCTAGCGAAGGCGGGCAGCCGCGTGGCGCTGCTTGATGGCGACATGTACGGCCCCAACATTCCGATCATGCTCGGCTTTGAAAAGGGCCGCCGCCTCGAGCAGGACGGCGACAAAATTCTGCCGGCCGAAGCCTACGGCATCCAGGCCGTCTCGA
>JBKJTD010000086.1:0-4956 GCA_046590915.1 Vicinamibacterales bacterium | reverse complement strand
CGACGACGCCGGGCGTTGACGCGGTGCATGCCTGGGTGTATCCCGACTCCGGTGCCGCGCCTGTCTTCGTGGGCGCGGCCGAACTGCGCAAGGTGCGGCCCGACGTTGGAGCCGCCTACGGATCCGCCTGGACCAACAGCGGGTACGGCCTCACGGTCCGGGGGTTGTCGCCCGGCCGTTACACGCTCGTGGTCTTCGCGCGCAGTACCGTTTCCGGCGCGTTCGATCTCAGCATGAGCCGGCCCATCACGGTGGTGCCCGGTCCCACCATGTCGATCGACGCCCCGCAGCCCAACGCCAGTGTCGCCCGGGACTTCACGTTGAGTGGGTGGGCCATTGATGCCCGCTCATCCGCGGGACCAGGTGTCGATGTCCTGCAGGTGTGGGCGTTCCCGACCGGCGGAGGCCCCGCCGTGTTTGTCGGAGCGCCTGCGTATGGTGCGAAGCGGCCCGACGTCGCGGCAGCATTTGGACCGGCGTTCGAGTCGTCCGGGTACAGCCTGACGGTGTCGACGCTCCCGGCCGGGACATACGATTTGGTGGTGTTCATGCGGTCGTCGGTGACCGGCGCTTACGACCTGTCGGAAGCCGTTCGCGTGACCGTCAGATAAGCCGCAAGCGGGTCCTGTCCCGGTGTGTGAGTCGGGTTGCTCAGGGCTGGGGGAGCGGTGGCGGCGTCGGCGAGGTGCAGGCGGAATCAAAGCGCAGCACCAGGACGTCGCCCCAAATCTGCGTTCGCAAACCGCGTCCTTTCGTACCGAGAATAGCAGGCACCGATAGCGCCACCGTACCGGCACCTCCGCCGCTGGCGATCGCGTCGTACCATTCCCTCCGGGTGACCATCCAGCGTGGCCCAGGCGCGCAAGCAAAGCGTCCGGCCTCCCGCGCGTTCTGCAGACGCTCCGGCAGGTCCGTCAGGTAGTAACGCAGCCCCATCTCCCACCGGTCCATTCCCAGCAAGCCCACAGGTTCGCCCAGAGCCGCGTGCTTCGCCACGAACCGCCCGACGACGTCGACGGGTAAACCCGCGCGCACGGCGGGCAACCCCCACATCGCGGCGCAGATATAGGCCGCCAGTAACGTCCCGATCGGCCACCCAGCAAATCGCGGCAGGCCCCCCCCTCGGCGCAGCAGGGACGCCATCATGGCAAGGCCACCCACACTGAGGACGGCCGGCAGCACGTACGCGGCGACGGGCAGGTTCAGCGAGAGGCTGGGCATTGCCCACGCGAGAGACGCGCCGGCTGCGGCCAACACCACGCCGGTCACAAAGACCGCCGCTCGAGTGCAGGCAAATTCACGCGGGTTCGAAGAACCGGCCGCGGCCAGCCACCCACGGATCGCGAGCAGGCAGCACGCCGGCGCGGCTGGATAAATGTAGCGGTCCACCCGGAATGAGACGGCCGTAAACACCGCCAGCACGACGGCGATCCACAGCCACAGCCAGACTTCCCACACCGGCACGGTGACCCCGCGACGTCGACGAAGCACGGTGTCGGCGCCGTATCCGATCGCCACAAGGCTCCATGGAAAAAATGCCGTCATGAACATGCGGGCGTAGAACGTCCACTGTGTGGAACTGGCAGAGGCACGGGGCGTCAGATAGTCGGTATGGCCTGCGAAAAAATAGCCGCGCACGAACGCGTCACCGAACTCGGCATACATCCAGACAAACCAGGGCGCGGCCAGGACTACGATGCCCAGGAGGCCGCGCTTCCATGGAAGGGCCGAGACGGCACGGCGCGAGTCACCACCCAGAAGCCAGGCCAGGACCAGCCACAGTCCCACGAGACCGGCGGCCACAGGGCCCTTGGTCAGCACGGCGAGCGCCACGCAGACCGTAGCCAGGGTCGCGGCCAGCCTCGAAGTCGCCGTTGTCGTACTGATGATCAGCGCGACTGCGCCAAACGTGAACGCGGTGAACATCATGTCCATGTAGCCGGTACGTCCCAGGAAAAACGTGGCCGGCACGGTGATCAACATGAGCCACGCGCCCCGCCCCAGCCAGGGGTCGGCGACGCGTCTGCCTACCCAGGCGGTGATGAGCAGCAGCAGGACGGCAGCCACGGCACTGGGCAACCGGGCCGACATTTCCCCGGAACCAGACACCGCCGAGGCCAGCGCCTGGACCCAATGAAACAGCACCGGTTTGTCGATGAACGGCTGCCCTCCGAGCAACGGCAAGAGCCAGCTCTGTTGCGCCACCATCTCAACGGTGAGTCTCGCGTAATGGGCCTCATCATCCATCAGGCCCACGTGGCCAAGGCGCCAGAACAGCATCAGCCAGCAGATGACGGCGAACTGGGCGGCAGTTCCCAGCCGCGCGTATGTCATTTCAGCTGCGATTGTAGGGGAACCAGATACTCCTGTCCAATACTGTGTGCCGGTGCGCATAAGGTCCTGGGTTACCCCGCAGCCAATAGATCGGCTTACCCCACTGAGTCTTTGTCGTACGATGCGCGATGCGTCTTCGACTGATTCCTGGCATCGCGGCGCTGCTGATGTGCGTGCTCACCACGGCCGCGCCTGCAGCGTCTCAGTCGCAATGGCCCGGCTTCCGTGGTCCGGGGATGAATGGGCTCGTCACTGACGCGGTCCTGCCAACTGAGTGGTCGACGACCAGGAACGTCGCGTGGGTGGCCGACGTGCCTGGACAGGGATGGTCATCGCCCATCGTGGTGGGCAACAGCGTCATCGTGACGTCGGCGGTGTCCGGCAAACCGTTCAAGAAGCCGGCGCCCGGCATCTACGGCAACGACTACATCGCCGAGTTGCGGGCGCAGGGGCTCTCGACCACCGAGATCAATGCCCGCGTTCGCGCGCGGGACAACGAAATTCCCGAGGAATCCGGTCCGGTGCGCTACATGGTGATGGCGTTCAACGCGACTACGGGCAAGAAGATGTGGGAGCAGGTCGCGCACGAAGGACTGCCGGCCGGCGGTCGTCATCGCAAGAACACGTACGCATCGGAAACGCCGGTCTCCGACGGTGAACGAATTTACGTGTCGTTCGGGCAGAACGTCGGCGTGTTCGCCTACTCGCTGACTGGGGAATTGTTATGGAAGCGGGTGTGGCCGCCGCAACCGATTTATCTCGACTTCGGCACCGGCTCGTCGCCCATCGTGCATGACGGCCGCGTGTATCTGCTGCAGGACTCCGAGCGCGAGTGTGTTCTCACCGCGCTCGATGCACGCACGGGTGCGGACGTGTGGCGCACGCCGCGCCCGGACAAGAGCAGTTTCCGTCGGACTTCGTCCTGGTCTACACCGTTGCTATGGAAAAACTCGGTGCGCACCGAGATCGTGACCACCGGCCACGGATTCATCTGGAGTTACGACCTCACCGGGAAGGAGCTGTGGCGTGTCGCGAACACGTTCATGCCGCTCGCCTCGCCGCTGGCCGTGGGCGACGTGTTGTACGCGGGCACAGGTGCTCAGGATGGCGACGCCGCCCGACCACTATTTGCGATCAAGGCGGGTGCGAGTGGTGCCATCACCCTCGCCGACGGTGCGGTGAGCAACGCGTTCATCCTCTGGATGCACCCGCGCGCGTCCGGGTACACGCCGTCGCCGCTTGTGCATCAGAACCGGGTGTACCTCGTGCACGATCTCGGCACGATGCTCGTCCTCTCGGCCGAGACGGGCAAGGAGATCTACCGCGCCCGCGTGGGCGGCGTAGGCCACACATTCTCGGCCTCACCGATCGCCACCAGCGATCACATCTATTTCCCTGATGAAGAGGGGACGACGATCGTGATCAAGGCGGGGGATGACTATGTGGAGGTCGCCAGGAACGACCTCGGCGAGATGACGCTGGCCTCACCGGCGGTCTCCGGCAACGCGCTCATCATCCGCACCGAGTCGAAGCTCTATCGCATTGCGGCACGATCGATGAAGTAGAGCGGTCTTTACAGGGAGACCCATGGTGACGGCATAGGGCGCCACCGTCGTCAGGCCGTTGCCCGAACGCCCCAGCGGTTCCAACCCAGCGGTACCAACGTTGACAGCCCCAGGCAGAGACCGTAGGATTCCTGCGGGATCTGACCTCGCCGGTTGGACGATTCGACAGCACTGGATGACCGACCCGCTCATCGGCCGCACCCTCGCGCACTATCAGATCGAGCAACGCCTGGGCGCTGGCGGGATGGGTGTCGTTTATGCGGCGCGCGATCGTCGACTGGATCGGCGCGTCGCAATCAAGACCCTCACCGCCACAGACCACACGGCGCGACATCGCCTCCTGCACGAGGCTCGCGCGGCGTCTGCGCTGAGCCATCCTCACGTGTGTGACATCTATGCTGTCGAGGAAGCCGAGGATTTCGCATTCATTGTGATGGAGTACGTCGAAGGCGAGCCGCTCAGCGCGATGCTCCACCGGCGTCCCCTCGACAACGAGGCGCTCATCAGGTACGGCGTCCAGATAAGCGACGCCGTTGCGCACGCGCACGACCATCGCGTGATCCACTGCGACCTCAAGAGCCACAACATTGTCGTGACGCCCGACGGGCGTGCCAAAGTCCTCGACTTCGGCGTGGCGCGCCGACTGCCACCCGAGGAGCTCGACGCGCTGACGCGTACGCGAGAGTCGCTGCCGGAGGTCTTCGCTGGAGGGACACTGTCGTACATGGCGCCCGAAGTCCTCGCAGGATCAGCGGCCGACGCGCGGAGTGATGTCTGGTCGCTCGGCGTGCTGTTGTATGAAATGGCCACCGCGCGTGTGCCGTTCCAGGGCTCGACGGGATTCGCGCTGACAACCGCGATTTTCGAGCAACAGCCAGAGTCGCTCCAGGAAACCGTACCGAATCCGGTTCGTCGCGCAATTGCCGCCTGTCTGGTCAAAGACCCCGCTCACCGCTGCCAGCGTGCCGGCGAGATTCGAGCAGTACTCGAGACGGCGGCGCCACGTGGCGATGCGGTCGCAGAACCTCGCCCTCAGGGACGCCGGCGCACCGCGCTC
>JBKJTD010000080.1:0-2797 GCA_046590915.1 Vicinamibacterales bacterium | reverse complement strand
CGCGAGCAGTGCCAGTCTCCAATCCATCCAAAGCATCACGCAGATCATGCCGACCAGCGACAGGACACTGGCGATCATCGGCATCAGCGCGGTGACCGTGACATCCCTCAACATGTTGACGTCGCTCATAACCCGCATCATCAAGTCGCCACCTCGCGCCTTGCCATGAAACGACATGGAAAGGCGCTGGAGATGCTTGTACAGCTCCGCGCGGACTTCAGCGAGAATGTCATTGCCCGCGCGCACGAAACCAACGGTCGACCCGTATTCGGCGAAAGCACGCAACACTGTGACCACGACCACGCCAATCGCGCAGGCGAGGACGATTGTTATCGGATCGAAACCCGCTGTATCGATCACACTGCTCGGCCGGTGCTTGGGTAAGAATACGCTATCGAACAGGAACTTCAGTGGCCATGGCTCGGCGAGCCGCATCAGGGTCGCGACAAATAACAAGCCCAATGACCTTGAGATCAGCGCGCGGCGGCGTCGGATGTAAGGCGCGAGGCGGCGCAATGTTCGCGCGAACGACGGAACCAGTTGCACGACTTCCGGGACCGGCAACTTGGTCATGCCGTCTCCATCGGGGCCGATCGCCGCGGGGCGATCTCGAGGACACGCTGGGCATTCGAATCCCAGGTGTGATCGCGCAGCACTTTTTCACGTGCAGCCAGCCCCATGCGTACTCGACCTTCGGGGTCGCACTCGAGGGTAGCGAGACCGTCGGCGAATGCCGCTGCATCACCCGGTGTGCACAGGATGCCCGTAACTCCGTCCTCGATGACCTCTGCGACCTGGCCGATGCGACTTGCGACGACTGCCAGCCCGGAGGCCATGGCCTCGAAGAGCTTGAGCGGCGAGAAATAGAAATTGTCGAGCGGTGGATACGGGATGAGTGCCGTGTCCATCGACTCAAGAATAGTCGAAATCGTATCATGCTCAACAGCGCCGATCATCTCGACGTCGCGAGCCACACCGAGCTTCGCAACAAGCCGTTCAAAGGTGCCGCGTTCTGGGCCATCTCCGACAACGATCAGCCGTGCCCGTGGGCATCGAGCGCGGAACAAGGCGAAGGCCTCCGCCATCACGCCAAGCCCATGCCACGGCTTCAACGAGCCGACAAATCCCACGGTGAAAGGCGCGCCAACGGCACGGGGCCTCGCCACCAGAGGGAACCGTGCGGCGTCGATGCCATTCGGGATTACCTGGATCCGCTCTTGCGGCGTTCCGTAGCGCGCTACCACGGGAATGAGCTCGCGTGAAACGACCGCCACCGCTCCAGCCGCCTGCATGGCTCGGCTCGCGGCGCGTTCTGCCAGCGCGCGATCAAGCAACGCACGATGTGTCGCCTGTTCCTCAACCAATGGCGCATTCACTTCGAGCACCGATGCGATACCACGTTCGCGCGCCCATTCCATCGCCGCGACGCTCCACAGAGCATGGCGCTCGTAGAGGAGGTCCGGAACCGGTAGTGATTCGAGAAGCTCGTGCATCTTCGGATTCGCGTCGAACATCAGCTGCTCGTTCCGTGCCGGATCACGATCTGAAGCGACGTCCAATAAAGTGATTGCAATACCGGGAAGGTCCTCAGCACTGCCTTCGCCGCGCCGCACGGTGACGACATCCACTTCGGCACCCTGCCGTTCGAACGCGCGGATCATCTGGCGCACGTGGATCGACGCTCCCTTCGTGCCAAACACGGGAACACCACGATCCGCACAGACATATCTGACGCGCATCAGCTCGCCTCCGCGGCATGACGTTGCGAGCCGGCACGCTCGAACACCGCTCGAAGTACTTGCGCGTTGCTGGCGAGGTCGAAGTCGCGCTTGATCCTGGATCTCGCGTTCACCGCGAGTGTCTGGCGCAGTTCCGGGTCATCGAGCAACATGCGCATCCCCCGAGCAAGGGCCGCAGGGTCTCGTTGCGGTACCAGCACGCCGGTCACTCGATCCTCGATGACCTCGGGTACAGCGGTCACATCAGTTGCGATACAAGGTGTGCCGAGGGCCATGGCCTCGATCAGCACCGTAGGCAGTCCGTCACGGTTGCCGTCCGAACCAATGAGATATGGCCCGGCAAACACAGCGGAGCTGGAGACCAGGTCAATCACCTCGCGTCGTGGTCGTGCACCGAGCATCTTCACGGCCGAGGAAAGCCCCAGGTCGCTGATCTGCTGTCGGATGTCCGTCTCGAGCTCACCCGTCCCGATGATCAGGCACTCGAAGTCGACGCCTTCGGCACGCAGGATCGCGCAGGCCTCGACGAGGTCACCGAACCCCTTTTTTTCTACCAGGCGGCCGACCGAGATTATGCGCCGGGCACGATTGACCGGTGCGCTCCAGGGGAACTCTTCAAGATCGAGACCGTTGAAAATCCGCACGAGGCCATCAGTGCACTTCCCGAATTTCTCACGGAGGTACGCGACATTGAAGTCGCTCACCGTGACCACTGCGGCCGCGTCTTCGAGCTTTCGCTCGAGGTCTTCGAACGAAACCGATTCGTGATAGATGTCCTTCGCATGCGCTGTGAAGCTGTAGGGTATTCCAGTGAATTTCGAAGCCAATCTCGCAACACACGTCGCCGAGGTTGCAAAGTGGGCATGCAAGTGCGTAACCCCACGTTCTCGGGCCAGTGCCGCGATGCGCAGGGCCTGATAGACGTGACGCGGATCTTCGTCCCGGCCTGCACCCAGGGCAGGAAACAGCCCGGGCAGGACGAGAGCAGCCGCTTTCACCGCCGCCCAGAATTCGGGGGCACGAAGGCCTTCGGCTGTCACCCAGGTAACAGGTGCCCG
>JBKJTD010000331.1:0-5591 GCA_046590915.1 Vicinamibacterales bacterium | reverse complement strand
CGACGCGCTGCTCGCTATACGGTCTGTCAGCAGCACGGTCCAGTCGTCGAGGCAATCAAGGCCGGCCAGATCAAGTCGCTGCAGTCCGTACCCGCCAAACGACAGCAGGGCGACCTTGCCCCTCTGGTCGAGGCCAAGCGCCCCCCGTGTCGCCGCACGGGACGCATGGGACACGCGCGCGACGAGCGGCAGTGCGTCACTGCGCGGGAACACCTCCAGCGGCGGCGAAAAGGGAAGTCGCAGCGCAATGGTTGCCTGACGATACCCGTGCCGGATCCGATCAAGCACACCCGGTGCGTCGCGGATCGCGTCGTGCCACTCGTAGATCCAATCCCATGTGAAGTTGGCAATCGCGACTGACGGGACCCCGAGTGCCGCGGCCACTTCAAACGCCAACGGCGGGATGTCGCCAACGATCACCCTGACCTCGCGCCCAGCCAGCCGCGCACGCTCGGCCTCCACGCGGGCATCCATCAGGACAGCAGACCCGTAAAACGCGATCGCCTCCCGCGTCGTCGCCTCCTCATCATTGGTGACGCTGTCACGCTGGACCACCCCCGTGTCACAGGGGCCCGGCAGCAGGGTGTAGGGCACGCGCAGGCTGCGTTCCAACAGGGACGGACTGACAGCCGTCCGCACGATGATCGACCAGTCGGGGCGGCGATCCGCGACGGCGTGGATGACCTCAAGTTCGCGCGAGGCGTGGCCAAAACCGTGACCTGAAATGTAAAACACGACCGACGGCATAGGTGCATTCTAGTGGTCCACGGTCCGACAGGGTCCACGGTCCACGGTGCAGCGGCCTTGCCCGCCGTCGCCTCGTCAGCGGGCTTGCCCGCCGTAGCCTTGGCGAAGGCGGGTACAATGGGGCCATGGCGCTCAATGAACGGGACTTCTTCACGGAAAAACGCGAGAGCAAGCCGATGTCCCTGTCGTGCCCGCAATGCCGGCATCGGGACGATTATCCGGTCACCTGGCTGCGGCGGACCAAGAAGGACCGCGTCCCGAATGGTGCGGATGCGCGCGACCGCGCCATCTTCAAAAAAGTGCGCGATCACCTGTATCGCGTGGACGACATGGTCAACTGCAGCAAGTGCCGTCGGCGCTTCGAGATCCCCTCACACCAGTCGATGGTGTTTCTCTAATACTCACCACGGCTGTTTCACAGCGAGGCCCGGGCCTCCGTGGGCGGCACGATGCGCCGCAGCGCCCCGCCGGTGTGCGGGAGCGTGATAGATTTTGACCATTCACCCATGGAGAGATCGCGTAAACGACTCTTGTTGCTGACGACGCTGGTGTGTTTGTGTGTCATCTCTGCGCCAACCGCCTCGCCGTGGCAACAACCCGATCTGCCGATCACCCCTGACAGTCTCGTGCGACACGTGCGCCTCGCGCTCGGGCGTGGTGCTGTAGACCGCGCGCGGACGTTGGCCTCGCGGACCGACGCACCGGCTGACATTCAATCCGTGGCGTGGTCGTTGGTGAACATCTTTGAAGGGAAGTTCACCGAGGCGCGCGGACGGCTTACGCCTGTTGTAGAGGCCGGTGACCGCGCCGACGCGCTGATCGAACTGGGGCTGCTGGATCTTCGCGAGGGCCAGCGCGATGCGGGCCTGTCGCGACTGACCATGATGGTGCAGCAGGGCGCCGACATGACGCCCGAGCACACGTTCCGGATGGCGCGGGCGGCGTACGCGTTGGGGGACATCCGTCTGGCCAACACGTTGTTCCAGCGCGTCGGCAATCTTGCGTTGCAGACCGCCGATATGGAGACCACGTGGGGCGACATGTTGCTCGAGAAACATCAGCCCGGGGAAGCAGTACGGAGTTATCGGGCGGCATTGGAGGCCGATGCCGGCTGGGTGCGCGCGCATCTGGGTCTCTCCCGTGCGCTTGAGAACGAAGACACCGTGGCGTCGGAGGCCGCGCTCGAACGAGCCGGGTCTCTTGCCCCCACTCATCCGGACGTGTGGCTCCTGACGGCCGAACGTCGTCTGATGGCCGAGGATCGCCCGCGCGCGACCGAAGCCCTGGACAAGGTGGCGGCGGTGCGGCCGGGCACCTACGAAGAAATCGCCCTTCGTGCCGCTGTGGCCTATGCCAATGGTGACCTCGCCGCGGCAGAGGCCATCGTCGCGCGCGCCGTCGCAGCCAATCCCGCGTTTGTGGACGGATATCTGTCGTTGGGTCGTCAGGCCGCGCGTGCGTACCGTTTTGAAGATGCGGCCGGCTATGCGCGCAACGCCGTCGCGCTTGAAGCCGAACATCCAGGTGCACACGCCGATCTCGGCCTGTATCTGATGCGCACCGGGGATGAGGCGCCGGCGCGTGAGGAGCTGGAGCGTGCGTTTCGGCTCGATCCATTCGACACGGTGACCTTCAACATGCTTCAGCTGCTGGACACACTCGCGACGTTTGTCGAGGTGGAGTCGGGGCCGTTTGTGTTCAAGTTCCCGAAAGCGGATGCCGATGTCCTCAAGCCCTATGCGTTGCCGCTGGCGGACCTGGCGTACACGACCTTCTCCCAGCGATACGGATTCACGCCACAGGGGCCGATCCTCATAGAGGTGTTTGCCAAACACGATGACTTCGCTGTGAGAACCATGGGCTTGCCAGGCCTGCAGTTTGCGCTGGGCGCCTGCTTCGGACGCGTGATCACGATGGCCTCACCAAAAGCGCGCCCGCCGGGAACGTTCAGTTGGCAGGCGACCTTGTGGCACGAGATCGCCCACGTGTTTTCGTTGCAGGCGTCCGACTACAAGGTGCCACGATGGCTGACCGAAGGCATCTCGGTGTTTGAAGAGCATCGGTACAACAAGGCTTGGGGGCGCGAGCAGGCGCTCGATTTTGCGCGCGCGGTCGCGATGAAGCGTACGTTCGGCGTCAAAGGGCTCCCCAACGCGTTCGAGCGTCCGCAGGATCTGTCGATGGCCTACTTTGAGGCGTCGCTTCTGACCGAACATCTGGTGGCGCTCAACGGCGATGCGGGACTTCGTGCGTTGTTGTCGGCCTACGCCGGCGGCGCCAAAGACCCCGAGGCATTCGCCAAGGCGTTCGGCAAGACCGTTGATGAAGTGCACGCATCGTTTGCCGCGTTTGTCGAAGCGCAGTACGGAGAGCTGGCGCGGGCCATGGCCGACGCGCCCGGGACGGCCGCCGGCGCCGGACGTGGTGCGCAACCCCGTTCGGTTGAAGACCTCACGGCACTCGCCGCCAAACAGCCGGGTAGTTTCGTCGTGCAGTGGTCACTGGGATCGGCCCTCTACGAGCGTGGCGATCTGGACACCGCAAGGGCAGCGCTTGAACGCGCGGCTGCGCTTGCGCCCATGGCGCAGGGCGACACAAGTCCGCGCGCCCTGCTCGCCGCCATCGCCGACAAGCAGGGTGATGGCGCGCGCGCCCGCAGTGAGCTGCGGCAACTGCTGACGTGGGACCACGACAACGTCGAAGCCGCTCGCCGCCTGGTGAGCTCGGCGCGCGCGGCCGGCGACAAGGAATCGGAAACGGTGGGCCTCCGGGTGGTCGCCGACATCGATCCGTTTGACGCGTCGGCGCATGCGTACCTCGGCAAGCTGGCGCTCGAGCGCAAGGACTTCGCGTCGGCACTCGTCGAAGTGCTCGCGGCTCTCGCGCTTGGCCCGCCCAATCTCGCCGAAGCGCACGCGGATGTGGCCGAGGCCTATCTCGGGCTTGGCCGCAAGGACGACGCCCGCAAGGCTGCGCTCAAGGCGCTGGAACAGGCGCCCACCTATCCGCGCGCGCAGGATCTATTGCTGGCGGCGATGGGAGGCCGCTGATGCGTACGCTGCAGGCCATGATGACCCTCGTGTTCGCCGTTGCGTGTATCGCGTTGACGAGCCCCTGGGCGAACGCCCAGCCGGTCCGGCACGCGGTCCTCATTCAGGGCGCATCGGGCGAGCCGCAGTTTGCCGAGCAACACCGGGGGTGGCTCAATCAGGTCGCCACGACATTGAGGGACGGATTCAAACTCGCACCAGCGAATCTGACGGTGTTGGCCGAGCAGCCTGGCGCGGGGGAGCGGGGCGCCACTGCGGAGCAGGTCCGGACGACGCTGGCCAACCTTGCCAAAACGGCCACGGCCACCGACATCGTGTTCATCATGTTGATTGGGCATGGCACCGGTGAAGGTGCAGCCGCGAAGTTCAACCTGATGGGGCCCGACCTCACGGTCGCAGAATGGCACACGTTGCTGACCCCGATCAAAGCGCGCGTCGTCTTTGTCAACACCGCCAGCGTGAGCTTTCCATTTGTTGCGGGACTCACCGGTGACCGACGCATTGTGATCTCCGCGACGGCCTTGCCGGCGCAGCGATACTCCACGATCTTCGCCGACAGCTTCGCAAAAGCGTTGATCGCCCCCGAGGCGGACCTCGACAAGAACAACCGCACGTCGATCTGGGAGGCCTTCACCTACGCCTCCCGTCTGCAGAAGCAATATTTTGAGCAGAAGGGCCAGCTGGTCACCGAGCGTGCGCTGATTGAAGACAACGGCGACGGTATCGGGCGCGACGCCGCCTCGACGACTGGCGACGATGACGTATCTGGATGCCGGAGTGGAGTCCACGGCGGCCGATTCGCAGTTGCAGATGTTGCTGCAACGGCAGGAGCTGCTGACACAGCAGGTGGATGAGCTGCGCCGGACGAAGGCGGCAATGCCCGCAGCCCAGTACGAAGCGGCGTGGGAGAAGCTGATGGTGGACCTGGCGACGCTTGGCGCCGAGATTCGCAAAAAGGGCGGCCGTTAGGGCAGCAGGTCGAAGTGGTCCCACTGCGCGCGCTGCGGTTGGCGCAGCAGGCGCGCCGAGGCTGCGCCCAGCACGGAGGTCGCCGCAATCGCGGTCAGTGGTCCAGGCAGCAGCACAGTCGTGAACAGCCAGCACCCCATCAGAAAAAACGACGGAATTTCAATGATCTGGACCCAGAGGTTCAGCAGGATGCGTGATGTGGGGAACAACGAGAGGTGCGCACCGATCACGGTCGCGGTCAGTGCGGGGAACACGCCCGGCCCGTCTGCCAGCATGACCCCAATGGCCGCCGCGACGGCGAGCAGGCCAAGATACCGCGCGTGGCCCATCTGGTCCTCGACCGTTTCCCCCAGCACCAGGAGTGGCAGTCCGTTGAGCACGATGAACCCGAACGTCACCGGTGCCGGATACAGTAGCAGGAGGGCCGCAGCGCAGAGCGCGATGCAGGAGATGGTCGCCAGCGGGCGAGTGCGTGACGGAATGACGTCACGTAGGGGAAAGCGCATACTGATTCGAGCGGAGCAGGGATAGTTATCGTATGACGTGTCGAGCGTGTGGAGCCATCATCGCGGTCAAGGCGATCGTTTGTTACAAGTGCGGGACGCCAACGGCCGACATGCCGGAAGTGTCGCGGGTGCCGGCCAACCGGGTCAGCTGGCGCACGCAGGTGCCGGTGTTTGTCTTTGTGGTCGCCGTGGTCGGGTTGGCCGTCTGGCTGGTGCCGCAGTCGCCCGAAGACACGTGGATGCGATGGGCCGCGTGGGGCGCCATTCCCGTGGTCGTGTTCGGTGGCGTCCGGCTGATCCGCGGACCGCGTTCAAGTAG
>JBKJTD010000308.1:0-4021 GCA_046590915.1 Vicinamibacterales bacterium | reverse complement strand
GCCGGCCTCGAGGGCTTCGGTGGGATCAAACGCGCCATCGTGCCCCAGCGCTTCCTCGACCTGCTCCGGCGAGCCATAGAAGCGCGACTGCAAACGCGTGATGCCGTTGCTCATCGGCAGCGGTCCGGCGTTCATGCCCGACAGCGAAATCCGATTCGTCTGGTCATCGTCATCAAGCAGATACGAACGGTCGGCGGCGAGCGCGAGTTCAAACAGGGTGCCTGCGAACGCGTTCCCCGGCTCGATCACGGCAAAGAAACTCTTCGCCGAGAGGTCGACACGCTTGAGTGTGCGCTTGATGAAGTGTGTGATTTCGCGCACGAGCCAGTCGCCCTGATTGGCGAGCAGGACGTCGTCGGCCTGCAGCACCAGAGCGGGGTCGCCTTCCGCCTTGAGCACGACGGTGCCAATCTCGCGCTCGTTCACGCGGATGCGCAGAATCGCATCGTCAATCTCACGGAACACGCGCAGTGGCCAGAACTGATCCCCGGCGGCGTGAATGGCGTCAGGCGTGGTGTCGACCGCGGTCGTCGGCGCCTTGACCGTCATCACGGCCGAGCGCTTCTCGCGATCGAACGTGACCGTCACCGACGAGTACGTGTACCCACTCTCGGAGATCGAAGCGTTGAGGGGGTTGAGCGCGATGCCCTTCGCATCGGCCGGGCGGTCAGACTTGCCGGCCAGTTCCACCGCGCGCTTCTGGACGGCTTCCTTGAATTTGCTCAGTGGCGCAACCGCATCCACCAGCTTCCACTCGACGGCGCGTTTGCCCTTGACGCCCTCGGCAATGGTGCCGAACACATCTGCGAGATCCCGGCGGACTTTACGTTTGTCCACGACGCGGGTGAGGCCGCCCGTGCCGGGAAGCACCGCGAGGAGCGGTGTTTCGGGAAGGCTGACGGCGGAGTTCGAGTCGTCAACGAGGATGATTTCGTCACACGCCAGCGCAAGCTCGTAGCCACCACCTGCGCAGATGCCGTTGAGGGCCGCGAGGAACTTGAGGCCGCTATTTTCAGAGGCGTCTTCCATGCCGAGGCGGGTTTCGTTGGTGAACTTGCAGAAGTTCACTTTCCACGCATGCCCCGAGCTGCGCAACATGAAGATGTTCGCGCCGGCGCAGAAGATGCGCTCTTTCAGGCTGGTGACGATGACCGTTTTCACTTCGGGGTGTTCAAACCGCAGGCGCGTGATCGCGTCCGCCAGTTCGATGTCCACACCGAGGTCATACGAGTTGAGTTTGAGCTTGTAGTCCGGCGACAGCCCCGCGTCTTCCTGGACGTCCATGCCCAGGGTCGCAATGGGTCCGTCAAAGGTGAGACGCCAGTGACGGTATTTGGAAGGATGGGTCTCGAACGAGACCGAGGGCAGCGCCGACACCGCGGATTCTGTGGCCATCTCCGCAGTATATTACCTCTCCATCTGCTCAATGAGGCAATGAGCCAATGCGGCAATGAGCCAATGGGGACGCTCGTTCTGCATTGCCTCATTTCCGACATTGCCTCATTGCCCCATTGCCTCATTGGCCCATTAAGAAAGGCACTATACTGCTGCAGCAAAGATGCCGTCCCCACTGCTGCAGTCGCTCGGTCATCAGGTCCGAACCCAGCGCACGCGGGCGCACATGACCGCGCGCGATCTGGCGGCGGCGTCCGGCGTCTCGGTGCGATTTCTGTCGGAGGTGGAAGCGGGCCGCGGAAACATCTCGGTCACGCGTCTTGCGGCCCTTGCGCAGGCGCTGAGTGTGGATATCACGACGCTGCTGGCCGCCGATGCAAACTCTGGCGCTCGGTCGGTCGCATTGCTTGGCCTGCGCGGGGCCGGCAAAACCACGGTCGGCAAACGGCTCGCCCGCCGGCTCAAATTGCCCTTTGTTGAGCTCGACACGCTGGTGGCCAGCCGTGCCGGCCTGGCCCTGGCGGAGGTCTTTTCACTCTACGGGGAGGACTATTACCGCCAGGTCGAGCGGGCGGCGCTTGCCGATGTGCTCACCGAGCCGGGCGCCAAGGTCATCGCCACTGGTGGAGGGCTGGTCACCGCCGGCGAAACCTTTGCCCTGCTCCAGCGGCACGCGACCACCGTCTGGCTCAAAGCCCGCTCCACCGACTACTGGAACCGCGTCGTGAAACAGGGCGACCGACGTCCCATGACCGATCACCCCCAGGCCCGCGAAGCCCTGCGCGACCTGGTCTCCCGCCGCGACCCGCTCTACAGTCAGGCGACCCTGACCGTCGACACGTCAGGACTGACGGTCGCCCAGACTGTCGACCGTGTCGCTCGGGCACTCGAGTAGGGTCTCCTCTTCGGAGCCGTTGGGCTTTAGCCCGACGGGCGTCTGCCGGGCTGAAGCCCGGCAGCTCCGAAGGAACGATAAGCGAAGGGTAGATAAGCACAGTCCCGCTCAGAGTCGTATTTAATCGCCGTATGCCACCATTTCCTGCTTTCTCCTCTCGCTACCGGCGTCATCTTGTGATGGCGGCCGGCATTGTTGCGTTGGCGGCCCCGTTTACCGGGGACATGCTGGCCCAGTCGATCGGCACCCAGGCACCGCCGCCAGCAGGCGACATCCTGAATGCCCCGACCGATCCGCGTCTGCAGGGGTTCCGCTGGCGCTCGGTCGGCCCAACCGGTCAGGGTGGCCGGATCGATGACCTGGCGGTCAACGAGCAGGATCCCGGCACGTTCTATATCGGCTACGCCGTCAGCGGTCTCTGGAAGACCGTCAACAGTGGCACGACCTACGAACACCTCACGGGTCTGCCCAATCACTCGGTGGGCGACGTGGCACTGGCGCCGTCCAATCCCGAGATCATCTACGTCGGCTCAGGTGAACCCAACAACCGCCAGAGTTCGTCGTTTGGCGACGGCATGTACAAGTCGACCGACGGCGGCAAGACCTGGGCGCACATCGGACTGAAAGAAACCCAGTCGATCGGCCGCGTCATCGTCCACCCCAAAAACCCCGACATGGTCTGGGTCGCGGCGGTGGGACACCTCTTCGGACCCAACGCCGAGCGGGGCGTGTTCATGACCACCGACGGCGGCAAGTCGTGGACCAGGACGCTCTACATCAACGAGGACACGGGCGCGACCGAACTGGTCATGGACCCGTCGAATCCGAACGTGTTCTTCGCAGCGACGTACGAACGTCGGCGCACGTCATGGGGTTTTGCGGGCGGCGGTCCGGGCTCCGGCATACACACGTCCACTGACGGCGGCAAGACGTGGCGCAAGGTCACCGGTGGCGGCCTTCCGGCCGGCACGATGGGCCGCATCGGCATGGACTTCTCGCGGTCCAACCCGAGCGTGCTCTACGCACAGATTGAAGTGGCCGCAGACAAAGAACCCGCCTCCGCCGCTGGCGCGGCTCCGGCGGAGCAGGCGCCCGCCGGAGCTCCGCAAGGAGCGCAGGCGGGTGGCCGCCAGGGTGGCGCCCCGCAGCCACCAAACCCCAACGCGCCCGGCATCTGGCGCTCAGCTGACAAGGGCAAGACCTGGACGTTCGTGTCGAACGAAAACCAGCGCCCGATGTACTACTCGCAGATTCGTGTCGATCCCAGCAACGCCGACACCATCTATGTCGGCGGCGTGAACCCGCGTAAATCGATTGACGGCGGCAAGACCTGGATCAACCTCAACGGCATGGGCCACGTCGACAACCACGCCATCTGGATCAATCCGCGCAACAGCAAACACGTGATGTACGGCAACGACGGTGGGCTCGAAGTCAGTTACGACGCCGGCCTGACGTGGGATTCCGTTCGCCTCCAGGCGGTGGGACTTCCCTACCACGTGTCGGTCGACATGCGTCGTCCCTACGGCATCTGCACGGGACTGCAGGACAACGGATCGTGGTGCGGACCGAGCGGACAGCGCTCGGGCGGCATCTACATGTGGAACTGGATCAGCGTCGGCGGTGGTGACGGGTTCCAGACTCAGATCGATCCCACCGATCCGAACATCTTCTATAGCGAGTCGCAGAACGGCAACATCAACCGCTACGATCTGAACGAGGGCACGACGC
>JBKJTD010000244.1:0-5926 GCA_046590915.1 Vicinamibacterales bacterium | reverse complement strand
TGCGTGACGGCCGATAGCCGCTGTCGAGGAGGGTTCTGGCTTCGCGCTCGGCGATGTCGAACCGTTTGAGTTGCGACGCCACGCCGATGAGCAGCATGCGCGCGCGTGGGTTTGCCGGATTGAGACTGATGGCGCGTTCGAACGCCACCTGCGCTTCGGCAGACTGGCCTTCAGCCTGCAGCACCTGACCACGCACGAGCGCCACGTCAAACGAGGCCGGATCAATGGCCGCTGCTGCATCGAGGCGGCGCCGGGCTTCGGCCGTTTGTCCAGCCGAGAGCAGCAGTTCCGCGGCCGAGAGGTGCGGGGCTGCAGCGGCTGGATTGAGCAACGCGGCCATTTCAAACTCACCGAGCGCTTCGTCCAGACGTCCCATGCGCTGGTACGCCTCACCAAGCAGTTGGTGCAGGTCGTAGGCGCGTTCGTTGATCTTCACCAACTCGCGGAACTTGCGCACGGCATCATCGAGCAGATTGGCGCGGAGGTCGTCGATGGCCTCGGACATCAGCCGTTTGAAAATGCGTCGTTCCTCGATGCGGTCCTTTGGATCAGGGCCGCGGTCGCCGTTACTGGTAACCGGCGTGGAGGTGCCGACATACCCCAGGCTTCGGAGCCGGTCGAGTGTCTCTCGGCTCGGCGCCGCCGCCTGTGTCGTCTGACCACCGGTCAGTTCCCTCTCGACCCTGGCGGCTTCCGCCACCATTCGATCGGCGAGGGCGCGTTGTGCCTCAAACTGATTACTGGCCTCTGCGCGGTCTTTGCCCAACGCGTACAACTCCGGCCGGGGCGCATCAATGACCTTCCAGCCGTCCGCCCGGAGCGACCGCAGTTCGCTCCACCCGTAGTGCAGCTTCGGGTAATACGACTCAGCGTAGGCGGCGGGCACCGTCTGGCGGCTCCCGCCATCGAGCAAAACGCGAAGCGATTCGCCATCCAGGCCGGTCGCAGCAGGCAGGCCAAGCAGGTCCAGTGTGGTGGGCACGATGTCGATGACGCGCACCTGCTCCGTGACCGCGCGCCCGGCCTGCGCCAAGGGGCCGGCGATGATCAGCGGCACCCGCATGACTGGTTCATACAGGAACACGCCATGCTCGTCCTCGCCGTGCTCACCCAGCGATTCGCCGTGGTCGGCTACCGCGATGATCAGACTGTCGTCGAGTATGCCTCGTGCGGTGAGTGCCTCAAGGACACGGCCGATTTGCTGATCGACGTACGCAATCTCTCCGTCGTACGGGCGGGACGCGAACTCGGCATCCAACGGCGCCGGCGCTTCATACGGCGCGTGCGGGTCATACAAGTGCACCCACAAGAACGTCGACTGATCGGTGGGGACGGTCGCCAGCCACTGCAGGGCGTCGTCCACCACAGCCGAGCCAATCCGTTCCGCGTTCGCTTCGCGACCGGACTCCACCTGGTCAAAACCCGAGAACGAGGAGAACCCCTGCGCAAATCCGTAGGCGCGGTCGAGGACAAACGCGCCGATGAATCCGCCTGTCGCGAAACCGGCGGCAGTGAGATGTTCCGCCAGCGTCGTCGCCTGCCCCGGCAGCGGAGTGGTCGCGTTGTCGCGCACGCCGAAGCGCGCGGGATATTGACCAGTGAAAATGGCCGCATGCGCCGGGCCGGTGATGGGGGCCGTGGTGACCGCGTCATCAAACCGCACGCCACGTTCCGCGAGCGCGTCCAGGTGCGGCGTGCGAGCCAGGGGTGCGCCGTACGCGCCGATGTGATCCGCACGTGTCGTATCGAGCGTGAACAGCACGACGTGTTTCGGCGGACGCATCGTCGCGGACTTCCTGTTGACGAGGAACCACGTCCCGACAGCGACCGTCAGCACGACGAGCGAAACAATGACAACGCTGCTCGACCGTTGACGCATCAGGTCTTCACTTCACCGGTGTCGGAACCAGGAGCAGCGATGAGGGAAGCGCAAGGTACCCGCGCCGCGCACGGACAGTGATTCCTGGCCGTTTCACACGTACCTCGATCGGTCTGAACGTGCCATCCAGCGCGGAATTTTCAGGCTGATATCCAATCACGTAATACCGGTTCGCATCGTCGGCCACATCCACCAGGGCCTTGCCGATGTTGTTCTGGTTGCGGATGAAAAATCCGCCGGTGTCGACCGAGAGGCTGTTGGGCGCATCCTCGGTGATGTCCAATCGCGGCGGACCTCCGGTGGGACTGTCGGCCAACATTTGATCGCCGATGCTCGCATTGGTCCCGCGGTTGAGTCCGCGCACGTCAATCGCGTAGATCCTTGCCCCGGCGCGAGTAGTCTGGCCCACCACCGCTTGCAAGGCCGACTCCATGTCCAGTGTCACGAGGCCGTCGCTGAGAAAGACGATGGTTTTGGGGCCGGGGATTCGAGCGAGGCCGCTGGCGAGTGCGTTCATGGCCTTGAGTGTCTCGAGCGTGGACCGCTGGCTGTCGGTGCGAAAACGCGAGGCCTTCTCACGGGCCAGGCCGTCTGCCGTCTGGCATGCGCTCTGGTCCTCGCTGCAGGCGCGGGTGACCACCCGCTGCAACGCATCGCGATTCTGAGCCGCCACCGCAAGCGCTTCGCTCTCATCGCGGAAGCGGGGCCATTCACGCGCCAGTTCGTTCAACCGGGCGCGGTTTTTGTTGGTGGGGCGGATACCGGCTGCCGCGCTGATCAGCTCCGACCGCACACTGGTGAGTCGGCCGTTGATCATCGTGCCACCGGCCATCACGCCGCCGAGATCTCCGTCGCGAAAGCGCTTCGTGAGGAAGGTGGTCACGGCGAGGCGCGCACGATCGAAGCCACCGCCGGCCGAGAGGTGATTGACGTCAAAGACAAAAACCCAGGTTTGTCTGGCTGCTGCGATTGCCGGTCCAGCGGTTGTCCCTGCTGGCCCGCGAGACGTGACAAGTGGTCGCGCGGTGGGGGCGTCGCTGGCGGCTGGGCCGACGAAATACAGCGCGCGAACTGTCTGAGGTTTTCCGTTTTCAAAAACCTCGAAATCGTCCAGCGTCAAATCTTCGGCAAACCGGCCGTCACGGGTGAAGGCCCGAACGTCAACCTCGACTATCTGTGTGGAGGCGGTGAACGTCGGCGGTTGCTGCGGTGCCGTTTGCTGTGGCGGTGCCTGCGCCGCCATGGCCGCTCCGAGCACCACGCACAATGCACCCAGCTGCGTACCCCGCACTCCGCACTTCGCACCCCGCATTACTGCCCCCCTTCGATCTGCAGCAGTCGCTGTCTGAGTTCGGCGGAATTGGGCAGCACCTCGAGGCCGGCTCGCAGTGCCTGACGCGCGAGTGCGGGTTGTTGCAGCTTCAAGTAGCCCTCCGCCAGAGCCAAGTGGGCCGAGACCATCAGCGGGTCGAGGTGGGCGGCGCCGCGCCAGGAGGTGAGGGCCGCGCGTGTATCCCCCGCATGATCGTGCGCCCATCCCAGGAAAAATGCGGTGAGTGCGTGGTCGGGCCTGGTCGACTGGGCGTGGGTCCAGGCGACCACCGCTGCCGGAAAATCCTCGCGCACGAATCGGGCAAGACCGCGGATCGACTGCACGACAAAGTCGGCATCTGCGCCCTTGGTCACGGCGGCTTCGGCACGTTCCCACTGGCCACGAGCGGCATCTTCGGCCGCGGCCGCCAGTGCCGAATCCCGCGAACGCTCGAGCAGCTCCGCAATCAGGGCCTGACCCAACTGCCCCTCAACGATGGCTTTCGGAGCGACAGCAGGAGCGGGCGTCGGCGTCGGCCGTGTGGGTGCTGGGCCGGCTGTGCCGGCAGCGACGTCCACAAACCGGGTGCGCTCCGCGAGGATCGCGCCACCACTCACAAGTGTTGCGTGCACGACGTACGCGCCTGGTTCCAGGCCCGGCAATGGAATGGCAAACGGGGCGCGCACCACGAAGCCACTGCCATCGGACACCGGTGCGGCCAGCGGCGAGGTAAACGAGGCTTTGGCCTCCTTGCCGTCCGTCGTTCGGACGGTGACGGTCAGGCTGAGCGTCTCAAGTTGAGTGGCCACTCGGGCGTACGCTTCAAGCAACCCCGTCAGCCCATCTTCGGTGTGTGCCAGTGCCCGCACTGGCAGCGCAGTGGCCTGTGATCCGAGGATGAGGTCGCTCACCGCGACGTTGGGAGTGTCGAGCGCACGAACGTCGATGCGCCGATCGGCACTGCCACTCAGGCCGCCAGGCTCGCGCACCACGGTGCGCATCAGATAGTTGCCGGCGGGCAGTGGGAACTGCACCCGCCAGGTGCCTGCGCCCAGCGTCGCGCCAGGCTGGGAGGCCAGCGGCAGGGGCATCGAATCAGATCCACTCGCCACCACTCGACCGTCACGCACGTCGCGCACGACAAAGATCACATCAGCGCGGTCCGTCGAACTCGACTGCACCGGCAACTGTGCCGAGAGACTCAGTATCACGCGCTGCTGACCAGGCGCATCTGATTTCAACAGGTACGTCGTGTAGTCGACCTTGAGTCCCTGCTGCACGAACGGTGCACCGAGGACGGACGAGATCGCGCGCTGCCGATCGGACACGGAGGCCTCCGGCTTGAGCGAGTATCCGGTACGTGTACTGACCCGTGCTCCGGGGCGGGTCACCGTCACCGTTACGCGCCGATAGGCATTCCGACCTGAGCGCGCCTGTTCCGAGGGTTCAAAGCCCACGAGGTAGTAGTCCTGCGCCTGCGCGGCGATCTGGGTCAGGGCCTCTTCACTCCGCCCGGCCGCATCGACGACGAGCGTGCCGTCGGTTTCAACCGCCAGCGTTCCGAGTGGGGCAATGCGCGCAAGGATCTCGGACCCCTGCACGGTGTCCGAAGTATAGGCTTCGGTGATCGAGGGTCCCCGGCGATTGAGGTCAAACGCGTAAAACACCGAGTAGGTTTGCGCGGCGGCCGCGGCCACCGCCTCAAGCTCACGGGTGAGGTTGTCCTGGAAAAACCCTTCCGAGAAGAGGACGACCGACTTCCGGCCTTCGATATCACCGAGTCCCCGAATGACATCAGCCAATCGCTGCAGGAATTGACGGGACTCGGCGTCGGTCTGGTTGATGATGGTCCGCGCGTTTTCAGTGAGCAGTCGGCGTGCGACGCCCAGTTCTTCACCGCCACCACCAGCGCGTCCCCCTGCGGCGTTGGAGGCGCCCCCGATCAGGTCGCCACCACCCTCGACGGTCAATCGGGTGATCGTGTCCATCAGCAACCGTTCGTCCCCCTGCACGATGCGATGGGCATCGTAGGTGGGGATGTTGCCGAAGGGTGTGGCCGCCACACGTTGGTAGGACCCCCGCACGCGGGTCAGCTCTTCGATCACTCTGGCTCGATCGGACGTGAAGCCAATCTGGGGGCCCGGACCGGGTATCGCGAAAAGCGCGACTCGGTCGGCCGGACGCACATGGCGGCGAATGAACTGCTCCGCAGCTAATCGGGCCCGCTGTTCATTGCCTGGTGTGATGTGCGCCTGATCAAACACCAGCAGATAGAGATGCCCGCGCGGGAATCCTTCGTTGGAAGAGACCTCCGCCGTGACGGCTTTGTTGGCCGCATCCACAAAGGCCTCGGAAGGTTCCGTCACCCGCTGAAACATCAGGGCCTGGCGCGTCACCCCGTCTTCGGTGATCCGCACCTCGTCCTGTCGAAGATCCGTGATGGGCCGACCTGCGGCGTCCACCACGCGAATATCAAGGCGCACCAAATCAATTCCAGACCTGAACGTCAATTGGGCCTGGGCGAATACACCGCCAGCTGCGGCGACCACCGCCACCACCGCCGGCAGGACGACACCAAGGAATCTGCGGGCCACGAGATGATTCTACCGTGTCATCTTGACCAACAGCGGTGCGATGACGAGCAGCTGAAACAGGTCAGAAGATAGAGCACAGCGAGACATGGAGGGCTGGGAGAGTTTCCTTAAAAAGAAAACTCCCAGTCCTCCACGTCTCGT
>JBKJTD010000236.1:0-2730 GCA_046590915.1 Vicinamibacterales bacterium | reverse complement strand
GGCCTCGGCACTCGGAGCGCGCCGGTGATTCATTGCCGGTCGGCCGCCGAAATCGCGCGGATGCGCGCGGCGAACCGACTGGTCGCTCAGGTGCTCGCCGAGCTCGAGGGCATCGTGGCACCGGGGATGACGACGCAGGAATTGGATGAGCGGGCGGAACGTCTCGTCCGCGAGGGTGGGGCGGTGCCGGCGTTCAAGGGATATCGCGGATTTCCGGCGACCCTGTGCACGTCGGTCAACGCGGAGGTGGTGCACGGCATCCCCTCGCGTGTCAGGCCGCTGGTCGATGGCGACATTGTCTCCATCGACATCGGGGTGAAGCTCGACGGCTACTACGGTGACTCTGCCGTGACGGTGCCGGTGGGCACAGTCCCGGCGCGGACGCAGGAATTGCTGCGGGTGACGCGTGAGTCGCTTGAGAAGGCGATTGACGCCGTGAAGGTCGGTGGCCGGGTATCGGACATCGGACACGCGGTGCAGACCTGGGTGGAAGCCCACGGGTTTTCGGTGGTGCGGGAGTTTGTGGGACACGGGATCGGGCAGCAGCTGCACGAGGAACCGCAGATTCCCAACTACGGCACTCCGGGACGCGGGGCCAAGCTGGCGGAAGGCATGGTGCTCGCCATCGAACCGATGGTGGCGATGGGCCGGCCGGAAGTGAAGGTCCTGAAGGACGGATGGACGGCCGTGACGAAGGACGGGAGCCTGGCGGCTCACTTCGAGCACACGGTGGCCGTGGGAGCGGACGGGCCGCTGGTGCTCACCGCGCGTGAACTGCCGGCGGGTGTTGCGACGGTCCGGTGACGGTTGAAGGCACGGTGCTCGCGGTGTTGCCGCGGGCGTTGTATCGGGTGGCGGTGGGCGAAGGGGAAAGCGGACATGTGGTGCAGGCGCACGCGGCGTCGGGACCCACGGTCAATTTCATCCGCCTGCTGGTCGGGGATCGGGTGAGGGTCGAGTTGGCGCCCAAGGATGCAGGGCGCGGGCGGATTGTTCGCCGATTGCCGGCACGGTAGAGGATTGCGGAGAAGATCATGAAAGTCAGAGCGTCGGTTAAACGGATTTGTGTGAAGTGCAAGGTAGTGCGCCGACAGGGTGTCGTCCGCATCATTTGCCCGAATCAGAAACACAAGCAGCGGCAGGGATAACGATATGGCACGTATTGCAGGCGTCGATCTTCCGCGCACAAAGCGGATCGAGATTGGACTCACGTACATCTATGGCATCGGCCGGAAGCGCGCAGAGGATATCTGCGTTGCCGCCGAAGTGAGTGGCGACATCCGGGTGAAGGACCTGTCGGAAGACGACGTCCGGAACATTACCCGCGTCATTGACGAGCAGGGCCGCGTCGAAGGTGACCTCCGCAAGGAGATCTCGATGGGCATCAAGCGCCTGGTCGAAATCGGCAGCTATCGTGGGGCGCGTCACCGGCGCAACCTGCCGGCGCGCGGTCAGCGCACGCGCACCAATTCGCGCACACGCAAGGGCCCGCGCAAGGGCGCGGTTGCCCGGAAGAAAACGGAGTAGCAGATGGCGAAAGCACAGGCAGACGGCGCCGAGTCAGGCAAGAAGCCGGCAGGCAAACCCAAGAAGGCGTTCAAGAAGCGCGGCGAAAAACGCGTCGTGCATCACGGCTTCGCCCACATTCACGCGTCGTTCAACAACACGACGATTTCGATTACCGACGCCGAAGGCGCCGTGATCGCGTGGTCGAGTGCAGGCGGCATCGGCTTCAAGGGCTCGCGCAAGGGCACACCGTTTGCCGCGACGCAGGCGGCCATGGCCGCAGGCAACGTCGCGAAGACATACGGTCTGCGCTCGCTTGAAGTGAAGGTCAAGGGCCCGGGCGCCGGACGAGAGTCGGCGATTCGTGCGCTGCAGACGGTCGGCATTGACGTCAAGTCGATTCGCGACGTGACGCCGATTCCTCACAACGGGTGCCGGCCGTCCAAGCGTCGCCGCGTCTGAGTTTCGGAGAAGGATAACTAGTTATGGCGAGATATATCGGACCGGTTTGCCGCTTGTGCCGGCGTGAAGGCATGAAGCTGTTCCTCAAGGGAGAGCGCTGCTACACGGAAAAGTGCGCAATCGAAAAGCGCAATGTGCCCCCCGGACAGCACGGACGTTCGCGTCGTGCGAAGGTGGCCGGCTACGGCATCCAGCTGCGTGAAAAGCAGAAGGTCAAGCGTACGTATGGCGTGTTGGAGAATCAGTTCCGGAGGTACTTCGAGGCGGCCGATCGCACGAAGGGCATCACCGGCGAACTGCTCCTGCAGTCACTCGAACGCCGCCTCGACAACGTGATCTACCGCGTCGGCTACGCCACATCACGCGCGCAGGCGCGTCAACTGGTGCGACACGGCCACTTCCTGATCAACGGCAAGAAGGTGGACATCCCCTCCTACGCCGTGCGTCAGGGCGACACGATTGCGATCAAGACGGGCAGCGTCGAGAACGCCTCCATCACGCACGCGCGTGAAGAGGTCAAGGGCCGCGGCGTTCCCGAATGGCTCACCGTGGATGCCGCCGGCACGTCCGCGCGCGTGTCCTCGATTCCGACCCGCGAGCAAATCAACCTGCCCGTGCAGGAACAGCTCATCGTCGAGTTGTACTCGAAATAACGGAGGCCGAAGCTTCAGCTTCGGCAGGTAATGCGCACAGTGCGCCAGTCGCCGGCCCGCAGCTCTTCAGACCTGCAGCGGGAGGTCGGCGATGTTGTCACGCAGGTCT